>DEQI01000307.1 GCA_002360295.1 Planococcaceae bacterium UBA3370 | reverse complement strand
TCTGAGCCACCTACTCTGCACCCTGCTTTAGCAACTGACACAACTTCTGGTTCTGTTATTTCAAACATTTTTGAAGGTTTAATGACAATGGTTGACGGAAAGCCAGTAGAAGCAGCTGCTGAAAGCTACGAAATTTCAGAAGATTTACTCACTTATACATTTAAATTACGTGATGCAAAATGGACAAACGGTGATCCAGTTACTGCGGAAGATTTCAAATACGCTTGGTTATGGGCATTAAATCCAGAAAACGCATCTGAGTATGCTTCCATTCTTTACCCTATCAAAGGCGCTGAAGCTTACAACCTTGGTGAAGCAACTGCTGACGATGTAGCTATTAACGTAGTAGATGAAAAAACAATTGAAGTCACATTAGAAGCACCAACTCCATACTTCTTAGAGTTAACTGCTTTCAAAACATTCTACCCAATTCATCAAGCAACTTCAGAAGAAAACCCAAAATGGTTTACTGAAGCAGATACAATCGTTTCAAATGGTCCATTTACTTTAACTGACTGGGTACATAACGGTTCTATGGTGTTAGAAAAATCAGATACTTACTGGGATGCTGATAACGTTAAAATTGATGTTGTCAACATCGAAATGGCAGAATCTGAAACAACTCAAATGACGAAGTTTGATTCAGGAGAAATTGATTACTTAGGTGATCCTTTCGGTTCAATTCCTCTAGATGCAATCGATCGTTTAAAATCAGAAAATTTATTAAATATTACTGATCAGTCAGGTGTTTACTGGTACAAGTTCAACACAACAGATAAAGTAACTTCAAACGTAAATATTCGTAAAGCTCTTACTTTAGCAATTGACCGTCAAAGTTTAATTGACAACATTACTAAAGGTGAACAACAACCAGCTTTAGGTATGGTGCCAAACTCTGTAGAAGGTTTCGGTGATGATGAAGGTTACTTCGCTGATGCTGACTTCGAAACTGCTAAAGAGTATTTAGCTAAAGGTTTAAAAGAACTTGGTTTAGCTAGTCCAAGTGATTTAACTATTTCTATTTCTTACAATACAAGTGAAGGTCACGCGGCAATCGCTCAATTTATCCAACAAGGTTGGACTACAAACTTAGGTATCAATGTGAAACTTGACAACGCTGAATGGCAAGTTTACTTAGAAAAATTAAATAGCCTTGATTACCAATTAGGTCGTATGGGATGGGTAGCTGATTACAATGACGCTTATTCATTCTTAGAACAATTCAACTCTGCTGATAATGGCAACAATGACACAGGTTGGGAGAATGCTCAATATGCTGATTTACTAAAACAATCAGTGGTTGAAACTGATCCACAAGCTCGTCTTGATTTATTATTACAAGCAGAAGCAATCATGGTAGATGAAATGCCAGTAGCACCAATCTACTTCTACACGAACCTTTCTACTAAGAAAGACTACGTGACTGGAATGGAAGCAGATGCTTTAGGTAACATCAACTTAAAATATGCTGATGTAAATAAATAATAATTTTAGTTATTTAAACATTAGGAAAATTGATAAGGCTGCTTAAACTGATTTCAGTTTCAAGCAGCCTTTAATAGTACAGATAAATATTCGAAATTGTGAAAAAAGGAGGTTGTCTCAATGCTCGGTTACATTTTTAAACGTTTAGTTTACATTGTCATTGCAATGTACTTAATCATTACGGCTACATTTTTCTTAATGCAGCTTGCTCCTGGTAGTCCTTTCTCAAGTGAACGTCAACTCCCACCAGCAATTGAAGAACAACTAAATGCTAAATATGGATTAGATAATCCATGGTATGTGCAATATAAAGATTATTTAGTTTCAACAATGAGTTTCGATTTTGGTGAGTCTATGAAATATAAAGGTCGCTCAACAAACGATCTTATTTCAGAAAGTTTCCCAATATCTGTTGCTCTCGGTGTAGAAGCAATGGTATTAGCAATCGGTTTAGGCGTTTTATTAGGTATTATTTCTGCCCTATACCATAATAAACTTCCTGACTATGTGTCTACTGTGGTCGCAATACTAGGTATATCCGTACCTTCCTTTATTCTTGCGGGATTATTACAATACTATTTATCCTTTAAAGCTGGATGGTTCCCTGTAAGTGGATGGAAAGGTTTTACCTACACAATTTTACCGGCAGTTGCTATCGCTATTACACACGCTGGCTTTATTGCAAAATTGACACGTTCAAGTATGTTGGAACAAACGAATAGTGATTATGTAAAGCTAGCTCGAGCGAAAGGACTAGGCAAATGGACGATCGTCTTCAAGCACACATTACGTAATGCTCTCTTGCCAGTTGTCACATATTTAGGACCTTTATTTGCAGGTGTTATTACAGGTAGTTTCGTTATTGAGCAAATTTTCGCAATTCCTGGTTTAGGTCGCCATTTCGTTACTTCGATTACGAACCGTGATTACACTGTGATTATGGGGACAACCGTGTTCTATGCAATCATTCTATTATTCGCTGTATTAATAGTAGATATTTTATATAGTGTGATTGATCCAAGAATTAAACTGAAAGGAGCGAAAAAATAATGGCTCAAAACGATCCAAATCTTGAAAAGTTATCACCTGACATGTTTAAAGTCGTTGGTGGGCGTTTTGATGAGACAGAACAGCTTTCAAAAAAGCAAGTCTCTTTCTGGAAAGAAGTATTTTATCGCTTCTCTCACAATAAATTGGCTTTAATCGGCTTAGGGCTTTTAATCATTATTGCAGGTATGGCCATTTTTGTACCTATATTCTCACAATATAGCTATGATCAAAATGTTGGTTTATATAATTCACCTCCCTCTGCTACACACTGGTTCGGTACAGACGACCTAGCACGTGATATATTCGTCCGTGTATGGGTAGGTGCTCGTATTTCTTTATTTATCGGTTTAACTGCTGCTTTCATTGATTTGGTTATTGGTGTCTTATGGGGCAGTATTGCAGGCCTATATGGAGGTCGCGTAGATAATATTATGATGCGTATTGCTGACGTATTAACAGCTGTTCCTTACCTATTAGTTGTAATCATTCTATTAGTAGTAATGGAACAAGGGTTACTTCCTTTAATTATTGCTCTTTCGATTACAGGCTGGGTAAACATGGCTCGTATCGTTCGTAGTGAAGTATTATCGATTAAAAATCAAGAGTATGTACTAGCTGCTCGCACATTAGGAGCTAACAAATGGCACTTAATAAGACGTCACCTTATTCCAAATGCAATGGGTGCCATTTTAGTAACGATGACATTAACAATTCCTAGCGCCATTTTCACAGAGTCCTTCCTCAGTTATTTAGGTCTCGGTGTTCAAGCACCTATGGCAAGCTGGGGTACAATGGCTTCTGAAGGGATGAAGGCGTTAACTTCAGCACCATGGCGATTAATTTTCCCAGCCGTGTTCATCTCGTTAACGATTTTTGCATTTAACGCTGTTGGAGACGGACTTCGTGATGCGCTAGATCCGAAATTACGTAAATAAGGAAGGTGTACGAGATGAAGAAAAAAGTATTAGAAGTGAAAGACTTACGTATCAATTTCAAAACGTATGCCGGTGTCGTACAAGCTGTTCGTGGCGTAAATTTCGAACTTTATGAAGGCGAAACATTGGCAATCGTTGGTGAGTCAGGTTCGGGTAAAAGTGTAACAAGTAATGCCTTAATGAAATTAATACCACAGCCACCTGGGGTTTATGCTGACGGTCAAATATTATTTAAAGGTAAGGATATTATCCCGTTATCTGAAAAAGAAATGATGAGTATTCGTGGTAATGATATTGCGATGATTTTCCAAGATCCGATGACAGCTTTAAACCCAACAATACGTATTGGATATCAAATTACAGAAGTGATTTTAAAGCATAAAAAAGTTTCAACTCGCGAAGAAGCAAAAAAGCGTGCGATTCAGTTGTTAGATCAAGTTGGCATCCCCTACCCAGAAAAACGTTTCCGTGCTTACCCTCACGAACTTTCTGGCGGGATGCGTCAGCGTGTTGTTATCGCTATTGCATTAGCTGCTGATCCAAAGCTATTAATCGCTGATGAACCTACAACAGCTTTAGATGTAACGATTCAAGCTCAAATATTAGAGTTAATGAAAGAAATTCAAAAGAAATCAAACACGTCGATTATTTTCATTACGCATGATCTAGGTGTAGTAGCGAATATTGCTGACCGTGTAGCTGTTATGTATGCAGGACAAATTGTAGAGTATGGTACAGTTAATGACATATTCTATAATCCAAAACATCCATATACATGGGGCTTATTAGGCTCAATGCCTGATTTAGATAACGATGCAGATGAACTATTACGTGCGATTCCAGGTTCTCCGCCAAACCTAATCAATCCACCAAAAGGCGATGCATTCGCTTCTCGTAACGAATTTGCGTTAGCGATTGATTTTGAAAAAGAACCACCTATGTTTAAAGTATCTGACACGCATTATGCAAAAACTTGGCTACTCCATCCTGATGCGCCGAAAATTCCGCTACCTGAAGCGGTAGCACGCCGTATTGAAGGCTATAAAAAGGAGGCGAATAACAATGGCCAATAAAATTTTAGAAGTAAAAGGATTAAAACAACATTTTGGCACTAAGAATGCTCCTATTAAAGCAATCGATGGTATTAGCTTTGATGTTTATGAAGGCGAAACACTTGGTCTTGTTGGGGAATCTGGTTGTGGTAAATCAACAACTGGTCGTTCTATTATTCGTCTCTATGACATTACTGAAGGTGAAATCCTCTTCAAAGGGAAAAATATAAATGAATACAAATCACGTAAGGAAGCTATGCAATTTAACCGTGAAATGCAAATGATTTTCCAAGATCCATACGCATCATTAAACCCACGTATGACTGCAGGTGAAATTATTGCAGAAGCATTTGATATTCATGGCCTTTACAAAAATAAAGCCGAACGCCAAGAAAAAATAGGTTCTTTACTCGAAGCTGTCGGTTTAACTCGTGAACATGCTAACCGCTACGCCCATGAGTTTTCAGGCGGTCAGCGTCAACGGATCGGAATTGCTCGTGCATTAAGCTTAAATCCAAGCTTTATCATTGCCGATGAGCCAATTTCTGCACTTGACGTATCCATCCAAGCTCAAGTTGTTAACTTATTAAAACAATTGCAAAAAGAGCGTGGCTTAACGTATTTATTCATTGCTCATGACTTATCAATGGTCAAATACATTTCTGATCGTATTGCTGTTATGTATCGTGGACGTATTGTCGAATTAGGTGAGGCAGATGAAATTTACAACCATCCTATTCACCCGTATACGAAATCATTACTTTCCGCCGTTCCTCAGCCGAACCCAGAATATGAGCGGAATCGTGTCCGTATTCCATACAAGCATGAAGAAGTTCCGACAGACGCAAAAGTGATAGAAGCAAGACCAAAACACTTTGTTCTTGCAACAGATGCGCAGTTAAAAAGCTGGCTGAAAAATGACTAAAAAAACAATAGGCTATCCCAAAAGTGAGTCAATTCACTTGGGATAGCCCTTTTTATTGTCTGTATGGAATTAAGATAATGTCGGCTCTATTGCTTGTTTAAAGCTATTATATACATAGTTCCAAATTTCAGCATCTTTTGTGTAGCGGTCACGCATTGCTGTGTACATTTCTAGCTGAGCTTGCTCAAAGCTTGGATCCTCTTTATCTGGCAACTTTGCACGTAATTCCATTACTAATTGTTGCAATTCTGGTGCGCGTGGACCCCATTTTGCAACAACTTCTCCTTCATCATTTAAAACTAAATAGATAGGAATGGCACGTCCACCGTTTGTTAAATAGCGATCAATTAACTCCGTATCGGCATCACGTAATGTTGCACGCATCGTTAATCCTGCTGCTTCTACTACTTTACGAATGATTGGATTATTTAACATCGCATCGCCACACCAGTCTTCCGTAATAACTAGCAAATGATAGCCGCTATTTTTTAGCTTCTCGATAAAATCATCATTTGGCACTTCAAACTGGTTGTAAATTTCAAAACTTAATTCTTTCAGCTGCGTCATATGTTCCATATATTCTTGGATTGATACTGCTTCTTCAAAATATTGTTGTTCTGTTTTCATCTACAATTCCCCCTATACTTTTATTTCTATTGTGCATCGCAAACCATTTTTATACAAATAATTGATCTTGTCAAAAATGAAAATTCGAGTGCTTTATTAGAATTTCATGATATCTCTGCGAAATTTCATGATATATCGAAAAAGTTCATGATATCCCCGTGAAATTTCATGATATATCGAAAAAGTTCATGATATCCCCGCGAAATTTCATGATATCTCTGGCGCCTGTCGTATGCAGAACGGAAATAAATCCCAAGTTATGGTAATGAACCAAAAAACAAATAAAAAAACACGGATACCGATTCATATCGATATCCGTGTTTATCAAAAATTAACGTTTATTAATTTCTTCCATAAGGATTTGGTTTGTTAATTGTGGGTTAGCTTGTCCTTTAGAAGCTTTCATAATTTGGCCAAGAAGTGCTTTAATTGCACGGTCTTTACCCGCTTTGAAGTCCTCTACTGATTTTGGATCGTTGTCTAACACTGTTGTGACGAAACCAAGAATAACAGCTGGGTCAGAAATTTGAACCAAGCCTTTTTCTTTTACGATTTTGGAAGCATCGCCACCGTTTGTTACTAACTCTGTGAATACTTTCTTCGCAATTTTTGAAGAGATTGTACCATCAGAAATTAATTTCACCATTCCTGCAAGGTTTTCTGGTGTCAGAGCTGTTTGACCAAGCTCTTTTTGCTCTGCATTTAAGTACGCAGATACATCCCCCATTAACCAGTTCGCAGAAAGCTTCGCATCTGCGCCAGCTGCTACCATTGCATCAAAGAAGTCTGAGATTTCTTTGTTCACAACAAGTACAGCTGCGTCGTAAGCAGTTAAGCCAAGCTCTGATTCATAACGCGCTTTACGAGCATCTGGAAGCTCTGGAATAGATGCTTTTACGCGTTCCACCCACTCATCAGAAATCGAAAGACGTACTAAATCAGGCTCTGGGAAGTAACGGTAATCGTCCGTACCTTCTTTTACACGCATTAGAATTGTTTTCCCTGTTTTCTCATCGAAACGGCGTGTTTCCTGCTCAATCACACCACCAGCCATTAATACTTCTGCTTGGCGGATTTCCTCGTGCTCTAAGCCTTTACGCACGTAGTTAAAGGAGTTTAAGTTTTTTAGCTCTGTTTTTGTACCGAACTCTTCTTGACCATATGGACGAAGTGAAATGTTTGCGTCACAACGTAGAGAACCTTCTTCCATTTTACAGTCTGATACACCTGTATATTGGATAATAGATTTTAGTTTTTCAAGGTATGCATATGCTTCGTCTGGAGTGCGAATGTCTGGCTCAGATACGATTTCAACGAGTGGTGTACCTTGACGGTTGAA
>DEQI01000158.1 GCA_002360295.1 Planococcaceae bacterium UBA3370 | reverse complement strand
TTTCGCATTCGATACACAAAAACATTTGCTGGCATCAATTTTGATGTCCAAAATTTTGTTTCGTAATTAAATGAAACTTTATTGATTAACGTTTTGCTTGTTCAGTTTTCAAGGTTCATTCTTTTAGCTGTTTTTAACGACATCTTTTTAATTTTAACATCCACCGAAGTTTCTGTCAAGTGTTTTTTGAGATTTTCTATTCATCTCAATTAGCAACTTTATTATCTTATCACTTACATACTTTCGAGTCAACAACTTTTTTAAAAGTTTTTTGTTTTCGTCGTTGTGTTTCAGCGACGTTTAATAATTTATCATAGATTTTTATAGTGTGCAAGTGTTTTTAATAAATTATTATTATTTTACTTAGCTTGTAAGAAATCTATTATTTCTTTCTCCTCGAGAATAAAACCCTATTACCTTTATCAAGACTTAGCATCAAGCTTTTTCACTTAGTTTTGATTATACCTTATAAACTTTAAGAAGTTTATAGCAATCTATAGATTACCTATTAAATTAAACATACCAAACTTATATAAATAAAAAAGCAGTCTCCTCTTTAAGGATCGACTACTTTTTCAAATATACTCTTTAAACAATAAATTGCTTAGTAAGCGTATTTAATTGTTCCGATTGTTTAGCAAGCTCCTGTGAACTATCAAGTATTAGCTCCATTAAACTTGCTGTTTCTTCTGTCGATGCTGTTGTCTCTTCTACTCCCGCGGCTGATGCCTCTGATACACTAGCAATATTACAAATGGATAAATTGAGTTGTTCACCTTTATTTACAAAGCTCTCAAGTTCAAATGCTATAAATGCAATTTTATTAGTCATATCTTCTGTCAGTTGATCAATTAACCGGAGAGTTCCAGCTGTTTCTTTTATTTGAGAAGTACCTTGTTGTATTGTCTGATATCCCGTTTCTAGTGATACGGCAACTTCTGTAGATTCTTTTTGTACAGAGTTTACTATACCTGTAATATCATTAACACTTAGTTTAACTTCTTCCGCAAGCTTTCTTACCTCATTCGCTACTACAGCAAATCCTTTTCCATGCTCACCTGCTCGAGCAGCTTCAATAGCTGCATTTAAAGCTAATAAGTTCGTTTGTTCTGAGATATTCGTAATGACCGAAATAATATCATTAATTTTTTCCGTTTTTTTATCTAATTCTCTCACCTTTTCAACAGATTCTTCCATTAGGTTTTTAATCTCATGCATATTACTTTCTGATATCGACATGAGTTCACTACCGTTTTCTGAAGCTGCTTTTACTTTGCCCGTTAGCGCCCTTACGCTTATGCCTTCTTTGCTTGATGTTTTAATACTTTCAATAAAGTCAGCTAAAGCTTCACTAACGTTAGCACAATTATGCGCTTGTTCTTGAGCTCCTGAAGCCAATTCTTCCATTGTCATAGCAATTTGTACGCTACCTTCCTTTACTTCATTCGCTGAATTGGAAAGATCGTTACTTTGCCTTTTTACATTTTCACTTGCTGCCATAATATTTGTAATAACAGTTTTTAATTTTTCGTTCATAGTATTAGTAGCTTCGATTAGTTGTGCCGTTTCATCTTTAGACTTTGTCACTATATCCGCAGATTGTAAATCCCCCTCTGAGATTTGTAACATCCTATTAACAACCTTTTTTATTGGCGTTGAAATAATTTTTGCGGTTACAATGGCTAAAAGCACTGATACAACTATGATAATTAAGGACATTAATAAACTAGCGTTTTTAACGTTTGTTCCCGTTTGGATTACATCGTTTCCCTCTGCTAAAATATTATTTTTTCGTTTATCCGCAATTTGTTTAAACCCTTCCATTAAATCTCTACCCATAGGCTGAACCTTTGCAGCCATAATAGCTAGAGCTTGCTCTTTGTTCCCTTTATCAAACTCTATAAATACTTCGTCAGTAATATATTTCCGCCATTCAATACTTGTTTCGATTAATTGCTTTGCTTCTTGTGAGCTAGAACCAACTAGCACTTGATTTTGTAAATCTACACTTTCTTCCGTGTACTGAAGAAATAACTCTTTATAAGAAGAATCATTGTACAAAATATATCCACGTGCTAACGCTATTCTTTCAGCAATATTAAACGCTAACTCTTCATCAGCTATTAATAGAGGTAAATCTTTTTTTAAAATACTCTCTGTATCCTGATTGAACTTTTTTACAGATATGTAGTTAAACACACATAAAGCTGTGATTA
This sequence comes from Planococcaceae bacterium UBA3370, assembly GCA_002360295.1. Taxonomy (GTDB): domain Bacteria; phylum Bacillota; class Bacilli; order Bacillales_A; family Planococcaceae; genus Metasolibacillus. The sequence goes on along the minus strand of DEQI01000158.1, from coordinate 6,091 downwards.
ACGATACTATTATTAAGAAAACTCCTAATAACTTATGTTTGATGCTTTTCATCAATTTACCTCATTTCCCAAAATAAAAACACCTCTTAGCTGGCTAACTAAAAAGGTATTTTTTTACACTATTTGATTTTAAAAGGATTTAAGTCATTCGTCAATATATTATATACACAACTCTTCCAACTAAAGAATTACAATAATCGTTTACCATACTTTATCTAAAGTACTAAATGCAAAAAGAGCCAAAGTGCTTCTTCTATACTTTGACTCACATTAATGCTTTTACATAAAATTATTTTAGCTTGCACTGTATACTCTTGCCACAAAAAAGAAGGGGAATCATTCCACTTAATAAAGTAGAATAATTCTCCCTTTTACTTTAGTTATTTTGAGAATCCACTACATTTAGACACCACGTGAAATTATCCCATGCAGAATACCAGCCACTGAAAATTTCAGAAGAATCATCCCATCTAACATCGAATTTCTTCTGTCCATCAATATCCACCAAATATAGAGTAAGTGTTTCATCTTTTTTAGAAACGGCTAATTTCATCCCATTTTGCATTTCTTCTTCAGTAAATACAACATCTGAAACCGAACGTAACTGTGCCTGTTCAAATACTTGTCTATTAATAATTCTGTAATTCATAATAAGCCCCCATTAAAACTGTTAGTGTTTATTCCTATTTTTATCTGCAAAACATAGAACTCTAAAAGTATACCCTATATTCAATGACCGTTTAAACAAATATCTTCATTGTTTTTTATTTCTATTTCAAATGAGCATTCGAATGTGGCTCTCTAATGATTTCACATTTGTACGTTTACATATGAACAGAGATAAAAAAACAGGAGAATCCGCATGATTCCCCTGTTCCCCTTAACTAAGAGCAATTAATGGTTCTTAGCCAGTCATTATTTTGTAATATGACGCATCGTTGGGAATAATAATACATCACGAATAGACGGTGAATTCGTTAATAGCATTATTAGACGGTCGATACCGATACCTAAACCACCTGTTGGAGGCATACCATATTCTAATGCTTCAATGTAATCATTATCCATTTCATGCGCTTCGTCATTACCTGCAGCTTTTTCAGCCATTTGAGCCTCAAAGCGTTCACGTTGATCGATTGGGTCGTTTAGTTCAGTGAAAGCGTTAGCGTGTTCACGACGTACGATAAACAACTCAAAACGGTCAGTGAAGCGTGGGTCTTCAGGATTTTTCTTCGCCAGTGGAGAAATTTCTACTGGATGACCTGTTATGAATGTAGGTTGAACTAATGTTTCTTCTACTTTTTGCTCGAAGAATTCATTAATAATGTGTCCTACTTCATGAGATGGTTTAATTTCTACACCATGCTCAGCAGCTAGCGCACGCGCTTCTTCTACCGTCATCGGTGCCCAGAAGTCTACACCTGTTGCTTCTTTTACTGCATCAACCATGTGGATTCGTTTCCAACCTACAGCAAGATCAATTGTATCCTCACCGTATTGAATCGTTGTAGTACCTAAAACTTCCTTCGCCACGTGAGCAATTAAGTTTTCCGTTAAATCCATGATGTCATTGTAATCTGCATATGCTTCATATAATTCAATCATCGTAAACTCAGGGTTGTGTCGAGTTGAAATTCCTTCATTACGGAATACGCGACCGATTTCGTATACTTTTTCTAATCCACCAACGATTAAGCGTTTTAAGTGTAGCTCAATTGCAATACGCATATACAATTCCATATCTAACGCATTGTGATGTGTGATAAACGGACGTGCTGCTGCACCACCTGCGATTGTATGAAGCATTGGTGTTTCCACTTCTAAATAACCATGGCTATCTAAATAGTTGCGGATTGCACGAATAATTTTAGAACGAGTAATAAACGTTTCTTTACTTTCCTCGTTTGTCATTAAATCTAAATAACGTTGACGGTAACGTTGTTCTACGTCTTGTAAACCATGGAATTTCTCCGGCATTGGACGTAATGCTTTCGTTAAGAATGTGAATTCTGTTGCTTTAACAGATAGCTCACCTACTTGTGTACGGAATACGTTACCAGTAATACCGACGATATCACCTAGGTCTGCCTTGTTAAATAGCTCATACGCTTCGTCACCAACAGCATCTTTACGTACATAAATTTGAATTTGGCCACCAAGGTCTTGGATGTGAGCAAAGCCCGCTTTACCTTTACCGCGCTTTGTCATAATACGCCCAGCAATTGTCACAGATTTTGGCGACTCTTCTAACTGCTCTTTATCGAACTGATCGAATTCTGCCTTTACTTCTGTTGATAAATGTGTGCGTTCAAAACGGCTACCAAATGGGTCCATACCGCTTTCTCGAATATCTGTCATCTTTTGACGTCTCACCAAAAGTTGGTCGTTTAATTCTTCAATATTTGACACGTATCTCACTCCTTATTCAATTGGTCTGCGTTCGCAGTTCACTTGTCCATAATGTTCTTATTGTACACAATTTCGAATTTGTAATCATCTCTTTCAGATTATTTCACATTGATTTCAAAATGTTTTATTATTCTAATTATTTCAATAACCGAAAAATGTCTAACTAGCCCTACAAGAAAACGCAAGAATGCTAAGAAATTTCAGCTTCCTTGCGTTATTATAAGGTTTCCCTTCAGCCAATTAAACAATTCCTACTTTTGTTTCCTGTAGTATGTCTTCTTGTTCTTCCAGCTCTGTAACGACACCGTTTAATAGCATGAATAACTCTTCTTTCGTTTCTGCTTGGTTAATCGCGTTACGAATCTTACCATTACCACGAATGCCTTTTAAATACCACGAAGCATGTTTACGCATTTCACGTACCGCTACCCCTTCACCTTTTAATTGCATAAGGCGCTCAAAGTGTAGTAAGCATACGTCGATTTTTTCCCGTACGGATGGTTCCTCTTTCAACTCGCCTGTTTCAAGGTATTGCACTGTACGGTAAATCATCCAAGGGTTACCTAATGCAGCTCGACCGATCATCACCGCATCAACCCCAGTTGTTTCAAGCATACGTTTTGCGTCTTGTGGTGTTTCAACGTCACCGTTACCAATTACCGGGATATTCACGTTTTGCTTTACATCACGAATAAAATCCCAGTTGGCTTTCCCTTCATACATTTGCACACGCGTACGGCCATGTACTGCTACAGCAGCGGCACCCGCCCGTTCAACAGCTTGCGCATTTTCTACAGCTAAAATATGCTGATCATCCCAACCGATGCGCATCTTAACAGATACAGGTTTTTTCACAGCATCAACTACTGCAGCAACCATTTCATATACTTTGTTCGGATCCAGTAGAAGTCGAGCTCCTGCTTCACATTTAATAATTTTGTTTACTGGACACCCCATATTTATATCAATGATGTCTGCTGTCGTATTTTCATCGACATATTTCGCTGCTTCTACTAACGTTTCTTTATCACCGCCGAAAATTTGAAGCGATAGAGGATTTTCACGTTCATCAATATATAACATACCTAATGTTTTTTCGTTACGTTGTACAATCCCTTTATCGCTAATCATTTCAGCATAGACTAAACCGGCACCAAATTCTTTTACCGTTAAACGAAAAGCTGAATTACAAATTCCCGCCATAGGAGCTAATACGACACGATTATCCAACACAATATCGGCAATTTGAAAAGGCTTTTCTAGCGCGTTATTCACTGTTGTCCCCTCCTATAGGTTATTCCCCTAATAATTCTGTTACATCTATAGTTAATCTATCAGCCATTTTTTGGAGCAAATCAGGTGAAGCTTCTTTTTCGCCTCGTTCAATTCGTCCTAAATGCGTTGCTGATACACCAATAAGTTTGGCGAATTCTACTTGCTGAATACGTTTTAGCTTTCTGTACGCACGAATTCGTCTACCGTAGCGATCGTCTTCCATAATGTAATGCCTTCTTTCTCTCTATCTAGTGTAGCAAGCTTTTGTCGCGCTTGCTTTACCTGTTCACTGGAATAGTTTGTTGTAATTTCAACGAGTGGCACTAATACAAAAGCGCGTTCGTACATCCGTGGATGCGGTACTATTAAATTGTCTGCTTCAACATTTTCATGATTATATAACAAAATGTCAAGGTCAATGATTCGCGGACCCCAACGGATATCTCGTACACGACCTAATTCATTTTCAATCGCTTGGCAGGCAAGTAATGTTTCAAAAGGAGACAGCATTGTTTTCACATGCACAGCTATATTTAAAAATGACGGCTGATCCACATAGCCAACCGGTGCCGTTTCATATATGGAGGAAATCGTTATCAGTTCAAATTGGCCCTCTAATAAGTGCACTGCTCGCTTTAAATTTCCTTCACGGTTACCCATATTTGTGCCAATCGATAAAAATACATCATTCATGAAAATGTACCTCTCACTATTTCTACCGCCACTTCTTTATAATGTCCTGGGATTGGGGGATCAGGTTTAATGACTTCTACACGGCAGCCAAATACAGCTCCTTCATACTGCTGTAAAATACGCGTCGCAATTCTTTCAGCCACTGCCTCGATTAATTTATACGGTGTTCCCTCTATGACATCTTTACAAATATCATATACACCCACATAGCTCACTGTATGATCTAACTCATCCGTTTGACCGGCACGCTCGCTATTGACAGCAAGCGAAACAGAAGCACGAAAACGCTGACCGAGCACGTTTTCTTCTTTTAAAACACCATGATAGCCAAAAAACTGCATATCCCGTAAATGTATGTAATCCATTATAACTCACCCTCCACTGTAAATTTACCTACTAGTGCATCCATCACCTTAACAGTACGCGCTACTTCTTTCACATCATGCACTCGCATCATATGACAGCCCTTTTGTACACCAAATGCGCATGTAGCAGCCGTTCCTTCAACACGTTCATGCACCGGTAAATTTAATATTGCACCAATCATGCGCTTGCGCGACGTTGCAAGTAATACTGGATACCCAAATGCTACTAACTCATCTAAACGTTGCATCGTTTCAATACTTTGCTGTAAATCTTTCACAAAACCAATACCCGGATCTAAAATTATATGCTCATCTGGTACACCAGCCGCTTTTGCAATTTCAATACTTTCTTGGATATCCGCTTTAAAGTCAGCCCAAAAATCACTATACGGTTCATCCGCACGATTATGCATTAATATAATCGGTACACCTTTCTCTGCCGCTACCTTCGCAATGCCTGGCTCACTTTTCGCTCCCCAAATATCATTGATCATATGCGCACCAGCCTCTATAGCTGCACGTGCCACATTTTCTTTATACGTATCAATGGAAATGATAGCTTTTACTTCTTTTACTAGCGCTTGAATAACAGGTACAACGCGTGCAATTTCTTCTTCTTCAGAAATACGGACATGCCCAGGACGCGTTGATTCCCCACCAACATCAATAATTTTTGCTCCGTCTGCTACCATCTTTTTCGCTTGAGCAACGGCAGCTTCGATAGAATTATATTGGCCACCATCAGAAAATGAATCAGGCGTCACATTTAAAATACCCATAATAAATGTTTCTTTCGTATAATCTAACTCAATTCCATTTAGAATGAGCGGTTTTGGATAATGTTCTAACATCACTTAACTCCTTTTTACTAATTGCATCACTTCATCTACATACGCAAGGTGAAGTCTTTGATAAATAGATCCTTCCTCACCTGCAAAGCGAATATGTTTAATAGTTGAAATTGGTACTAGCTCTTGTATAGAATTCGTAATAAAACACTCATCTGCCTCTTCTACTTCGAATCGACCAAAAAACCCTTCACGTACAGTATAACCAAGCTTTTCAGCCATTTGGATGACCCATTGACGTGTTATTCCCGGTAAAATACCTGTGTCAACTGAAGGCGTATAAAGTATATCATTTTTTGTCCAAAAAATATTCGAAGTAATCCCTTCTGTTACAACGCCACTATCTGTACAAAAGAAGCCTTCGTAATGCGCTAAATCAGGTAGCTCTAAACGCGCTCGTACATTATTGCCATAATGGTGGCTTTTATGGCGAATATCGCTTTCAGGGGTATTACGAGGTGTATTTAACCAAATGGCTCTTTTTTCAGTTCCCCGAGGACT
>DEQI01000201.1 GCA_002360295.1 Planococcaceae bacterium UBA3370 | reverse complement strand
ATTTTGCTCGTAAATGATGTGAAGCGTATTCAAGGTATTTTAAATGGCACAACAAATTATATTTTAACTAAAATGCGTGTAGAAGGCTGGTCATTTGAAATTGCCCTTAGCGAAGCACAACGTTTAGGTTACGCAGAAGCAGACCCATTCAATGATGTATCAGGTCAGGATGCTTTTAAAAAATTGATGATTCTATCGGATTTAGCATTCGGGGAACAGCCTAACTGGGCAGATGTTGAAGTAGTAGGTATTGAGTTGATTTCTAAAAGTGATGTAGAAGTTGCAACCCAAAAAGGTTTGCGCTATCGCCACGTAGCGGAAGTAAGGAAAAATGAAGATGGGCAGATTACGGCTAAAGTCGCGCCGATGCTGATCAATCAAGAGCATCCACTTTATCCAATAGATGATGTGTTCAATGCAGTGACAGTAGAAACAAATTATATAGGTACCATATCGCTTGTGGGACCTGGTGCAGGCATGTATCCAACGGCAAGTGTCATGGTAGAGGATTATGCAGCAATTATGAGCAAAGGCCAAGACGTAGTTGTTTCGATTTAAACTTTGTTAAAAATGATGACCTATTAGCTATTAGAATTCAAAAAAATGAGGGGAACTTTCATTTCTGGAGGTTCCCCCGTTTTGACGTTTCAATTTTGGATGAATTTCTTTTATAGGACAACGTAACATAGATCCCAAAAGGAACAATGGAAATCCTCAAAACAGCAACAGCCCCCTTTATCATGAAAAGTTTATTCTTAGTACCTCGGACACCCTCAGGAAAGTACGATTTGAAAATGAAGGAAAATGTACTCACTTTAAATTGTCATATGACAAAAAGGTGACTACACTCACTAGTCGAAAATACAGACCTTTGATAACATATAATCCAAGTATGATGGAATCTTATTGATAGATTTCTTTTTTCATTTTATACATTTTATCGTCTGCAATATTAATTAAAGCCTGACTATCCGAGCTATCTTGAGGAAAGCTGCTTATGCCTATACTAATACTAGTTTGAATATCCCCATATTTTGCTATGGCTATTGAAAATTGCTCTTTTATTTGTTGGATTATTTGTTCAGGCGATTGATTAGACAAGGATTCATTGATAAACATGATGAATTCATCTCCCCCCATTCTAGCCGCAACACCGTAAGAGGACGCAATGTTTTCTAAAATTCGTGCGACCTTTTGTAATACTTCATCACCAGCCAGGTGACCACGAGAGTCATTTAATAATTTGAAATGATCGAGGTCCATTAAGTACAACGTAATCATATGATTGTTTTGATTTGCAGCAAAGAGTACCTCATCCAATTTTTCGTAAAAATAACGACGATTGGGTAAGCAGGTAAGCGCATCATAGTACGCTAAGAAATGAATTTCTTCCTGTTGCATTTTTTGCTTAGTAATATCTTGAATAATAAATAGTGCATGGATTTCGTTTTCGATGAGTACGTAGTCAATATAAATTAGTAATAGTATGCGCTTATTGTCATGTACTATTTCGGTTTCGTAATTAGTAACACTTACGTTATTTTGAATACAATTTTTAATATCAGGATTGAGTGAGTCGAAAAAATGCTTGAATTGTAATGAAATCGAATCGAAAAATTGATATGCTTTCGGGTTTGCATTTTTTATGTTTCCGGCTTTGTTAATGAGTAATATAGCATTTGGATTCATATTAAATAATTTTTTATAGCGATTATCATATAAATTTAAAAAATCGTATTTTTTCATCGTTAGTCGTAGGAAATAACACCAAATGATGCCGCTATATAAGTAAGGGTACGGTGGAAGGGAAGCACCGAAGTTAATAAAGCCAAAGATGCTATGCCAAATAATCGCAAGTATTATGCCAATCATGAGATAGTTGTAAATCGACTTTTGCTGTTTAATAGGTGATTTATATTTTGCGATGATAAGTAAAATGAGTGAAAAAACATTGATTAAAATACTGCCGGTCATGGCAGCAAAATAGCCAGTATTATAAATAGGTAAAAACCACATTCCTTCTTGCACAAACTGATGTGCGGCTATTAACTTTGCATCACTAGATAAATTAAAGAGCACAAAAATAACGGGTAAATATAAAACATAAGGGAATAAATACTTAGGTAAGAACCGATTTAACTGTGTGAGATTGAGTAAGAAATGAAATGAAATTCCGGGAATGATAATACCTACACTACTTAGCCATAAAGTAGAGAGTGATGAACTATATTCAATAGGAACTTGATGACGAACGTATTCTTCTGTGAATAAAAGCAAATAGCAGAAAGCAATTAAAGCTAATAAAATATGTTCAGTTTTCTTTTTGTTTCGTAGTAACACGTCCGTTGCCATATACATAAAAAACAAGATAGGCAATCCGTGAGTGAATAAAAGTATGATAGATTCTTGTAAGTTCATAAGTTCACCTTTTCTAGGTAAATTTAGGTATTTATATTATAATATTACTGAATAATTTCTTTTTTTTCAAAGCTTATTAAATTGTCTCTCAAAGTAGGTGGATAAATGTTCATATTGCCGGGTTATAAAGTGTTGGAGAAAATAGGAAGTAACGAAGAAATATCAATGTATCGCATACAGCGCGAAATAGATAATGTATATATGCTGGCAAAGACAATGAATGCTCAATATGTAGATCGTACTGCAGTTGAGCTTTTTCAATATGAATACGAACAATTAAGGACTCTGGATGGGCAAGGTGTTATAAAGCCTATTAGTTTAGAGATTTTAGGGAATCGTCCGGTATTACTTTTTGAAAATATAAATGGTGTGACATTACAACAGTTGTTATTAACTAAAAGAAAATTATTGAAACTAGAAGACTTACTTGCAGTTGCTATTGCAATAGTCGACTGCGTTAGCCACATGCATAAGGAAAATTTCATGATAAACGAAATAATTCCGTTGTATTTTATCGTCAATGACAGTCTTACTGAAGCCAAGCTAGCAGACATCAGGTTTTGTCAGAAAATATCTAAACCAATAGCGTACTCTATCTCATCAAGAAAGGTAGATTCACTTTTTGCTTATGTATCACCAGAAAAAACAGAGCGTACAAATATGGAACATGATTATCGGGCAGATTTTTATTCAATAGGCGTTGTTCTATATGAATGGTTTGTCACTAATTTACCGTATGATTCAGAGCATATATTAGATATGATGTACCACCATATTGCTTCCAAACACACGGCAGCTTACAAGAAAAATTTCGCCATTCCAAAAATTGTATCTTACATTATAGACAAATGCATGGAAAAAACACCTGAAGCGAGGTACTTAAGTGCGGCTAGTTTAAAGGCTGATTTAGAGGAATGCCTTGCTCAATTTCGAGTAAATGGGAAAATTCAGCCTTTCCCTTTAACAAATCAAGGATCCATAGCGAAGTGGACAATGCAGGAAGAGCTAATAGGTAGAGAGCAAGAGCAACAAGTAATAGGTAATTTGTATCAGCAGGTAAAACAAGGTAAAACGAATGCGTTATGGATAAGTGGTCAAGAGGGGATTGGTAAAACCTATTTAGTCGATATGACACT
>DEQI01000359.1:893-5092 GCA_002360295.1 Planococcaceae bacterium UBA3370 | reverse complement strand
CTGAAAAATTCTTTTCGTATTTAATGGAATAATTTTGTGTACTATACTCCGCTTCAAGTTTCCAACCAGTTGGATTTATCCCAGATACTTTTTCATTTGCGGAAGCAGTCTGAATAGCATCAGCTGGATCAATAATTTTAGTGACATCTAGTGATGGCTTTGTTTCTCGTTCTATTTCATAAGTATCTGATAAAACTTCTTTTGAATTAGCATCAATACGCATTTCATATTCATATGAGTTATCTAATCCAGTTACTTCATAATGTAAATTTCCCATGTTAGATTCTAGTTCCACGGAATGTATTTGTGCTTCTGGATGTGAAGATTGAAATACTGCAATAGCATCTTTTAGAGTAACAGATGTATTTAGGATATTTGGTTTGGTAGGTGTCGTAGTAGTGTTGACAGTAGTATCTTCATTTGAGTATTCAATTGTTGGTGCATTGCTCTCTTCTTTTTTTACGTCTTCATTACACGCCGCTAACAACAATGCAGAAAGCGCTCCTACATAAAATATTTTTTTCATCAGTATACATCTCCTTTCGCTTATATTTTAAAGGGGAGATTATTAGATTGTACATATTCAAAAAAGCAAAAAATAAAAAAAGCACCTCAACCATTTTGGTTAAGATGCTGTATAAGCCTTGATATAACAATATTTAAAGCAAAGCCGCCTTTGCCGTATTTATTATAGAAAGTTTTAAACCACCACTCCTCAAAGTGGGTGTTCGCAAAAGTTTTCCTGTTTATCCTTGGGTCAAAGGAGCCAAGGCCCGCCATTCCAACTTCTATATAAAACTCCCTGTTACAGCTTAAAGGTTAAAACTTAATATTTATACGTACAACGCAGCTTCAGTTATCATTGTATGACAAGAGAAATAACGTTGCAAGTAAGTGTGTTTTAATGAATTTGTCAAATGAAAAACTATGGTAATTCATAGTAATATGTTGGGCTTATTGCATGTTATTAACTTAGACTAGCGCTTAATACTTTGTAGATTCTCAATTTGTGCTGTCTGTCCTTTTTTTACGTTTATCGTATAAATTAAATCGTCTTCATAACGGTTTTCTACATATAACTGATTGAATTTCACGTCATTTAATACATCCATAACGGAGTTGACATATTTGATAAATTGTTTTTTTGATTCGAAATGTTGCTCAGAAATAATGGTTATTTCGGCTTCGACAGGAAACTCTAAATGAGGAGTCCATTTAGCATCTTTTTCTAAATAATCAATAGGGACTTGTACGTAATAGTAGATGTCACCTTGGAAATTGTTGTTTTTTAATAAATTTTTTACATAAGACGTTCCGGTATCAGAAAAGTTACTCGTCATGTCGACATTTTCTGAGTCATAATGAATAGTATTGGACATGATACGATTCGGATTTAATCCAGTACCAACACCGACAGAATAGTGATAAACACGATCGTTATGCGCTGTTAAAGTATATTGAAAATAGTATTCATCATCTTTGAAATTAAAAGTACTATCTTGAATGGCATAATTATTATTTGGAAATTGACTGTCTAAATATTCGATTGCATGCTTTTTAGCGATCGCTTTTGAAATAGGATTGCCAGTAAAGCTAAAGTAAAAAAATAAAACGAAACTCGTAATGAGAAAAGCACCTATCAAATACAACGTTTTTTTGAATGTCATTGGTTATTCTCCTTTTCGAATGACTTTGTAACAAGGACAACAACTATTGCACCAAGTAATGTAAAAATGGTATGGATTAATCCCATTAATAAGCCTCCACCCATTAAGTTTATAAATAAACTAAAAATAGAATCGTGGTATTCCATTTGTTGTAAATACCAATGGCTATAAGAGCCAAAGGAAGCAATTGTGTCATAAATCGTCCACATGAAAATCGGGATCATCGCAATACATATCGTCAATATCCAATTTCTGTAAAAAGAAAAGGTGCATATACCTAGCACAAAATAACTTAAAATAAATTGAAAGCTTCCAGTGAAAATGGATGTGCTCATGGCGAAAACAAAGGATAATAGAACAAATATTAGTTGGTAAATCGATAGCTTTAATTGAGCATTTTTCATCATTGTAGCAGCTGTTTTATTAGGAACCGGTGTCGGCAATTGGGTTAATTCAATATTAGTTTTTGCTTTACAGGCTGGACAAGAGGTAAGGTGCCCGTTTACCCAACTTATTGTTTCTTCTTGTAATAAATTTTCTTCATATAGTGGGAGTAAATCCTCAACAATTTTACATTCATTCATTCCATCCCCTCCATTTCTTGTTTCAATTTTAGTTTTAAACGGTGAAACATTACGCGCACATAGTTTTCGCTTTTTCCGAGCATCGTACCAATTTCTTTAAAGGAGCAATCCCCGTAAAGTCGCAGTAACACAATTTCTCTACCAGGTGTATCAAGTGCATTTACTTTATTGAGTAATATCTTTGTACTTTCCTGTAGTTCCACTAATTGCTCTGTTGTAAGAGGTAGAGGAGAGTGGAGTTGCTTCATATTTTCGTGCAAAGTGCGCTTATATCGATTTGAACGATAATACTTTGTTAATAAATGATGTGCAATAGCAAAGAGCCAAGTAGAAATACTCGATTGACCATTAAAACGATGAATGCTTTTGGATGCCTCGTAAAATACATCTTGCGTTAAGTCTTCAGCCGCGGATGCATCAGCCGTTTTTATATAGAAGAAAGTATAAAGTTTTGGTTGGATTTGCTCATATATTTCTGCAAGCTGTTTCATTGCGGCCTCCTTTCACAAGTCGTTTAGTTATAGATGTTCATACAATTAGTACCTTCACTATGTAGTTCGTTACAAAAAAGACAAAATAAAAAGCCTTCCTTTAATTATAGGAAAACTTCACGTGTAAGGTTTATAGTTTATTTAATATTTCTTTTGTTAAAGAAGCAACGTCGATATGTGTTTCTTCTGCAATAGCGTCCTGTAAAATTTCGTTACGGAAATACGTAACAGATGTTTCGAGCGGTATTAAAAGTAGCTTTGCGAGCGCGTTTTGGTACATATGGACGAACTCTATATCTGTATTGCCTCGTTTTAATTCAGCAAAGGCTTCATAAAATTGATCTAGCTTATCAGCAAATTCGAGTAGACGACCTTCAATTGTTGCATCTTTTCCTTCTTTCATACGAGCAAAAAACACATCTTGAAGCGCAAGGGGAATTTCTTGTCGAATAAATTTTTCCATCATTTTTTCTTCGACATGAGCAAGCATTTCTTTTAATTCGGGAGAGGCATGCTTGACTGGTGTTTTAATATCTCCAATAAAGACTTCTGCAAAATCGTGGTTAATAGTTTTCTCGTATAATGATTTCCAGTCAATTTTGTTACCAGCTTGTTCTTCTAATGTAGCGAAAAACATCGCATATTGTGATACTTTCCATGAGTGGGCAGCCACGTTATGCTCCTCGAATTTGAAACGTCCAGGACAACGAATAATGCGTTCGAGATCATTTAAACTTGTAAAAAACCGATGAATTCCTATAGTAATCACACCTTTTATTATTTTTAGAGCCCAACATTAGGGAATGAAATGTCGGACTTCCATCCATTTAAATAATACTTCATAAGATTCCCCAAATGTGCGAAATTCATCACACTTAACATCATTTTTACAGCTTCTTTACAATTCAATGATGTTATACTGGCATCAAGAAGATGTTATCGGAAGTGATCAAATGATTCTTTTTAAAATAATATTATATGTGCATGTATTAAGCGCAGTCGTGTCAATTGGCCCGCTTTTTGCGCTGTTAATCATTGTTAAGCAGATGAACTCTGCTGAAAACTCAATATTAGAGGGCTATGTCCGTTCTTTTCAAGCGGGCATTACAGCTGTAAAGCATGCAGGACATGTGGTTGTATTATCAGGAATTCTACTCATTTGGCTTAGTGGATGGCCATGGCATGCATCATGGGTTGTTTTAACTGTCGTTTTAATGGTTGGATCTATTGTCTTTTTAGCAAGTGCTTTTAAACCGACTATTAAAACATTTGGCACGGAGCATTTTATAAAGGAAGAGTTTGTTAAAAAGCTTCATCGTGCCACTTGGCAATATATTTTAATTTTGCTGATCATGCTTTGGTTAATGGTGAATAAGCCGATGTTTTGGTAGTCTGGAAAAAGTGGATCTTTATAGGACAAGTCTGTATAAATAGTGGACAAGCAGACACAACAACTC
>DEQI01000359.1:0-729 GCA_002360295.1 Planococcaceae bacterium UBA3370 | reverse complement strand
GGATGCTAATGAAAAATAGTTTCAGTGAAAATATGGATATAAAAATGGGGTGTCTGGAAAGTTTTTAACTTTCTTGGCGCTCCTTTTCATTTTGTCGAATAAAGTCGTGAGCATTTTGGCTAAACTGCACGTTAGGAGGGATGTAAATGCGTAATTTAGTTTTATTGTGTACGATTATATTGTTATCAGGTTGTTCTTTATTCCAAAAGGAGGAGGGTCTACCGGTAAATGCGCCAACTACTACAACTGCAAAAGCCGAAATGATTAATAGTAAAGGTGAACTAATTGGGGAGGTTTCTCTTAAAGAAGTATCACAAGGAGTAGAATTTACTGCAGTTTTAAATAACTTACCAGTTGGGGAGCATGGAATTCATATTCATGAAGTTGGAAAATGTGAAACACCGACATTCGAATCTGCTGGTAGTCATTTTAATCCAGAGAATAAAGAGCATGGAATCGAAAATCCAAATGGTCCACATGCTGGAGATTTGCCGAATATACAAGCCGATGAAGAAGGATCGGTTAATTTGCAATTCGTTACCGATAGTGTGACCCTTTTAAAAGGTCATCCTAATTCAATATTAGATGGTGATGGTAGCTCTATTGTCATTCACGAAAAAGCAGATGATTATAAAACAGACCCTGCAGGTAATTCTGGTGCAAGAATTGCGTGTGGTGTCATTAAATAAAAATGTGTGTGCAAAAATTACTTTGCACACGCATTTTTTT
>DEQI01000144.1:6256-13190 GCA_002360295.1 Planococcaceae bacterium UBA3370 | reverse complement strand
TTAAAAATTCTTTCTGAGCTAGAGGAGTTAATGGGTAGTGAAGAGAAAAATCGTATAGAAGTTGAGCAGCTCAAGGAATATTACCGTTCTGCACGAAAAACGATTTTAGCTCATCAGCATTCATTTGGACCTGCTTTAGCTGAGCTTGAAAAACGATTAGAGCACTTCCCTTCAAAATTTGAGGAGTTTGATCAACTAACAGCAGAAGGAAACTACTTACAAGCAAGAGAAATCGTCTTAACATTAAATGTGGAAGCACAAGATATTTTTGCATTGTTAAGTGAAGTGCCTACGCTTTTAACAGACATTCAAACTAAAATACCGGGTGCAATCCAAGAATTGCGTAGCGGGCAACGTGAAATGGAAGAGCAAAAGTTTTATTTACGTCATCTAGAGTTAACAGAGTACTTAGATGCGTTAGAACAAGAATTAATGTCATTAAAGGATTCTATTGCACAGCTAAACATTTCCGAAGTAGCACCACGGATTCAGGAAATTAATGATGAAATTGATAATTTCTATGATTTACTTGAAAAAGAAGTGTTAGCGAAAAATTTTGTGGATCGTCATTGTCATTCAATGTATAACACGATTACGGAAGTTGTTCGTATGACAAAAGAGGTACATGATGAAGCCGCATATGTACAGCATAGCTATCGCCTACCTGACAAAGAAGCTGAAATACCAAAATTATGTTTGAAGCAACTTGAAGTTTTACAAAAGCGTTATGATTTACTGGCAACCCGTGTGCAAGATGAGCAATCTGCTTATTCTAGCTTACAACAAGAATTGCAAGAAATTACAGAAGAAATTGAGCGTATTAATGAGGAGCAGGAGAAATTCTCTAATAGCTTGAAAAATTTACGTATCGATGAGAACAAGGCTCGTTATGAACTAGATGCTTTAAAAAAATTATTACAAAATACTGAACGAATGCTACAGAAGGCCAATATACCAGGCATTCCGGAAGAAATGGATGCGCGTTTAGAGGAAGCTGAAGAACAAATTTTTATCGTGATTCAGAGCCTACAGGAAGTACCTCTTAATATGGAGCTTGTTCATAGCAATTTGTTAAATGCTAAAAAATGTATTGAGGAAGTAAATGAACGAGCAGTAGAAATGATTGAAAATGTGATGCTAATTGAACGCATTATACAGTATGGAAATCGCTATCGTGCGACTAATGCGCACTTACATGCCCGCTTACTAGAAGCTGAAGAAGCTTTCCATCAATTCCGTTATGTAAAGGCATTAGAAGATGCTGCACATGCAGTAGAAATGGTCGAACCAGGTGCGATTAAACGAATTGAGGAGCTAGTTCATGAAGATTTATACGCTGAGTCTTAAGTCTAACACTTAGCTAATATATAAGAATGTATAACCACCGCGCATTTTGATGTGCAGGTGGTTTTCTTATGATCATATTTGAAAAGTAGCCCTGATGTTCTCTGAGGGAATTGGCTGTTTTTATTTTTAGACATGTATACAAAGCCAATCTGTCACTTTATTTATTTCATCTTTATCAGCTGTGAAGATCAAGCATATATAGAGTATACTAAATGCTATGAAGGATAAGAAAAAGATGCTATCGTAAAGTCAAATAAAACTTTAGCGAAAGCACCTTGTACATTAGTTGAAATATTTGTCTATACGTTGAGTGACTTCGTCAGCAGTTAGACCGTTCGCATCTATGACTGGTCCAGCAATGACAGGATCACTAATTCCCATCACATCTTTGTCTTGCCCTGTGATTACACAAGCATCACATTGTTTTGCATCTTCTTCATTACGAAGTTGAATCACTTCATATCCCTTTGCTTTTAAAGCATCTTCAACGTTTGTTAATGATTGTTCAACACCAATTATTCTAGACATGTATTCTTCCACCTCCTAAATGTAATGTGTCTTATAGGATTGCTAATTATTCACTGAAATCATTTTTCTAACAGTAAATGATTGGATAAGCTATAAAGTACAAGCTAACTTAGGTGGCTAAATAGGATTGCAAATAAATGTTTATAGTAAAACGTGGGATATTACGATATGATAAATACCGTTAAATTAATGTCTTGAAAGAGTGTGTGAATATATATGAAAGATATAGTTTATTTAGACAACAGTGCAACAACAAAGCCGCATAAAGAAGTGTTGAACACATTTGTCCAAGTAAATGAGACGTATTTTGCTAATCCAGCATCCATTCATGCGGCTGGAGTCGAGTCAAACGCATTATTAACCCGCGCTCGTGAACAAATTGCGGGTATACTAAAGACAGAAGCAAAGGAAGTCATTTTTACAGCAGGTGGGACAGAGTCAAATAATTTTGCTATTTTTGGTACAGCGAAAATAAGTACGCATAAGGGCAAGCATATTTTAACGACTGTCATTGAACATCCATCCGTTTTACAATCTGTCCAGCGTTTAGCTGAAGAGGGTTATGAAGTTGAATATTTATCGGTTAATGACGCAGGCGTAATTTCATTAGAGGAATTACGTGAAAAAGTACGTAAAGATACGATTTTAGTTAGTATTATGCATGTGAATAATGAAATGGGCGCTATACAGCCAATTAAGGAAGCGGCAGAAATTATTCATATGCAAAGTCGTGCAGTATTTCATGTCGATGCAGTTCAAAGCTTTGGCAAGTTGCCTATTGCCTTTAATGGTGATCAAGGACCAGATATTATTTCTATTTCAGGGCATAAAATTCATGCATTGAAAGGCTCTGGTGTTATTGCCTTCCGTAAACATATGCCGATTGCCCCTTATATTGTCGGGGGTGGCCAAGAATTTGGCTTGCGCAGTGGGACAGTTGCTGTACCGCAAGCAGTTGCCTTAGCTAAGGCAGCACGAATCGCGATCGAAACAATGCCTGAAAAAGCCCAACAATATAAAAAATGGTCAACTGACTTACATGCCTTTTTGCGTACTTTTGATGGACATATTCATGTGCTATCTACAGAAGAAGGTGCAGCCCATATATTATCCTTCAGTGTTAAAGATTTAAAAGGTGAAATATTAATTAATGCGTTGCAAAAACAAGGAATTATCGTTTCGACTTCTAGCGCATGTTCATCAAAACAAACGAAAATGAGCCATGTAGTAGAAGCATTAAATGTTCATAAAGCATTCACAAAAGGTGTACTGCGTTTAAGCTTTGGAGCCCAAACTACGGACGCCGATATTGCTGCATTTAAAGAAGTATTTACGAAAGTAATGAAGGAACTAAAAGGAGAAACAGTTTTATGATTTTTAAAGAAATATTAATACGTTATGGTGAATTATCGACAAAAGGACGAAATAAAAATGATTTTATTCGTCGTCTACGTGAAAATATTCGCTACTCATTTGCTGATTTATTGCCATTAAACATACGAGCAGAGCGAGATCGAATGTTTATTGAAATCGAAAATGAGCAAAAGCTTGAGCAATTAATGACTCGTTTGCCAGAGGTTTTTGGCATACAATCGTTTAGCCCTGTTGCTGCCTGCAGTAAGGATATAGATGCAATGAAAGAGCTTGCGATAAAAATAATGGAGCAGTATAAAGACTCTGAGCTTACATTTAAAGTAGAAGTTCGCCGTACCGATAAAACGTTCCCATTGGATTCGCACGCAATCCAACGTGAAATCGGAGGCACAGTGCTTCGTAATTATCAAAATTTAACTGTCCAAGTACGAAAACCAGATGTTGAATTACGAATTGAAGTAAGACATGATGCCATTTATATGATGGCACAGGTCATTCAAGGTGCAGGCGGGATGCCTGTTGGTTCCAATGGTAAATCGTTGCTTATGTTATCAGGTGGAATTGATAGTCCGGTTGCTGGTTATTTAATGATGAAGCGCGGTGTTCGATTAGAAGCCATTCACTTTTTCAGCCCACCATATACAAGCGAAAATTCATTGCAAAAAGTCAAGGATTTAGCAAATGAGCTAACGAAATTTGGTGCAAATATAAGATTGCATATTATTCCTTTTACAGAAATTCAAGTATTGATTAAAGAGCGTGTACCGGAAAATATGACAATGACGTCCACACGTCGTATGATGTTAAAAATAGCTGATAAAGTACGTGAAGAAATTGGTGCACTTGCTATCGTTACTGGCGAAAGCTTAGGACAGGTTGCATCACAAACATTAGAAAGCTTAACGGCAATTAATGATGTAACAAGTACACCGATTTTACGTCCTTTAATTGCAGCGGATAAATTAGATATTATTAGTATGGCTGAACGCATTGGTACTTATGAAACGTCTATTCAGCCATACGAGGATTGCTGTACAATTTTCACTCCTGCTAGTCCAAAAACGAAGCCGAAGTTAGAAAAAGTAACTTATTATGAAAGCTTCACTGAATTTGATGAATACATTGAACGTGCTGTTAAAAATCGTGAAGTACACATTTTACCAGAAAAGAAAATCGAAGTAGATAAATTTGCCGATTTACTATAATGGTAATTAAGTTTGTTTGTAAGAACATTTTACCTCTGAATTTTTGTGTATTAAAAATTCATCCTTGAGCATTCTAATTGCACAAGGAGGTGAGAGAGATGACAAACAACAGTTCAAACAAACTTTACGTGCCAGGTGCACAACAAGCGATTGATCAAATGAAATACGAAATTGCACAAGAGTTCGGTGTTCAACTTGGACCAGATGCTTCTTCTCGTGCAAACGGTTCAGTAGGTGGCGAAATTACAAAACGTTTAGTAGCCATGGCTGAACAACAATTAAAAGGAACTAATCAATAATCATTGTTAGGACCTTTAGGGCTAGTAGCATTTTTGCTACTAGCTTTTATTTTTTCCTTATCCATTTTGAATATGCGAAAAAATATTAGATTTTTTTGAAAAATCAAATTTAGACCTTTATAATTGAATTAGAATTAAATTTAAGGGGGACTAAATGATGAATTATGAACAGTTTGTAGCACCGCCAATTTACAACTTAATTGATGAAATTGAAAAGCATGCACATGGGAATAAAAAAGCGTTGCTAATACATCATGAAGACGGTGAAACCGAAGAAATTACATATATTGAGCTTATAGAGAGAGCAAATCAAATAGCGAATGTATTTAAGCATAACGGGCTTAAAAAAGGGGATGTCATACTTGTAATGGTACCGCGCTCACTTGAAGCGTATATTACGTATATTGGTGCATTAAAAGCAGGATTAGCCATTATCCCGAGCTCTGAATTATTACGTGCAAAAGACATTGATTATCGTATTGTTCATGCAGAAGCGAAAGCAATTGTAGCAAACGAGCAGTATATTTCTGAATTTGATGAAGTGAATCATTTAGAAGGTTTATCTTTATTCGTTATTGGGCAGGCACATACACCTTGGATTGCACTTATAGAGGAGGCAAAACTTAAAGAAAAAGCCTTTGTAGGAGAGGAAGTTAGAGCAATTGATACTGCATTTATTGCGTACACAAGTGGCACAACAGGAAATCCGAAAGGCGCGGTTCATCCACATAGCTGGGGCTTTGCCCATCTTCGTACAGCTGCAGAAAGCTGGCTAGGCGTGCGTGAAGGTGATATGATGTGGGCCACTGCAGCTCCAGGGTGGCAAAAGTGGATATGGAGTCCGTTTTTAGCGGCATTAGGTAGTGGAGCAACGGCATTTGTTTATATGGGGAAATTTGAAGCTGAAAAGTATTTAACATTATTACAAGATTATCAAATTAATGTATTGTGCTGTACGCCTACTGAATATCGAATGATGGCCAAGTCTGAGCATTTAAGTGATTTTAATTTAACTGCATTACATGATGCGGTATCCGCAGGGGAGCCATTAAACCGCGAAGTCATCGATACTTTTCTTCGTGAATTTAATGTTCAAGTACGTGATGGATACGGGCAAACTGAAAATACCTTATTAGTGGGGACATTAGTAGGAATGGAGCCTCGCCCAGGTTCAATGGGAAAACCAACTCCAGGTAACTATGTTGAAATAATTGATGACAATGGTATACCTGTTGAAGAAGGGATTGTTGGAGATATTGCTGTCCATAAATCCACACCAGCATTATTTAAAGGCTATTTTAAAGATCTTGAACGGACGCAAATGCAATTCCGCGGCGATTGGTTTATTACCGGCGATCGTGCTCGTAAAGATGAGGATGGTTATTTTTGGTTTGAAGGGCGTGGAGATGACATTATCATATCATCGGGCTATACAATTGGACCTTTTGAAGTTGAAGATGCACTCGTAAAACATCCAGCAGTACGTGAATGTGCTGTAGTAGCAAGTCCTGATCCAGTTCGTGGAAGTATAGTTAAAGCTTTTGTTGTATTACGCGATCCTGCTCAAAAAAATAGTTCAACCATTATTCAAGAATTACAAAATCATGTGAAAACTTTAACAGCACCATATAAATATCCTCGATCAATTGAATTTTTAGAGGAATTGCCTAAAACGATTTCTGGCAAAATACGTCGTGTAGAATTACGTCAGAATGAACAGAAAAAACAATTTTTATAGAATATTACCCAGGAAATTGAAAGCGCATTTCGTTTTTTTAGCGAAGCGCGTTTTTTTGTATGTTTTGATTATTTGTGAGATAAAGTATGAAGGTGACAGCGAATTTAATTAGGAAGTGATCGTTAAGAGCCAATACAATACTATATTTCTAGATTTTCTATCATGAAATGTAGATTTACCGAGCTATGTGAGTTGCAAACAATTACATTAATTTAGTAAGATTAGTTAATAATAGAGGAGGCGTTGTTCATGGTAAACATTACATTTAAAAATGGTCCAGTCACATTAATCGGAAACGAAGTAAAAATAGGAGATCAAGCTCCTAACTTTACTGTACTAGCAAATGATTTATCGCCAGTTACATTAAAAGATTCAGAAGGGAAAGTGCGTTTAATTTCAGTAGTTCCATCATTGGATACTGGAGTATGTGATACACAAACTCG
>DEQI01000144.1:5726-6092 GCA_002360295.1 Planococcaceae bacterium UBA3370 | reverse complement strand
CAAGAATTACGCTTACTTGCTCGTGCTGTTTTCGTTGTGGATACAAACGATAAAGTAACATATGTAGAATATGTATCTGAAGCGACAAATCATCCAAACTATGAGGCAGCAATTGAAGCAGTAAAAGCACTAACAAAGTAAAATCATTTTATGTATAACTGATTTTGTAGTACAGTGTAAATAGAAATGAAAAGGGGGAATCCATTCAGCAAGAGTGGATTCCCTGTTTATCGCAGATTAACGGGCAGTAAGACCCCCATTTCAAGAAGTAAAGTGAAACTAAAAATTTTAAGTGGGGGAACAACTGCCCGTAAATGCCCGATTAGTTCATCTAACAATCAGCGGAGATGGGGCAGACTAACTACG
>DEQI01000144.1:4685-5671 GCA_002360295.1 Planococcaceae bacterium UBA3370 | reverse complement strand
CCCACTGATTGAAGATTCACTTTATATGAGGAGTAACTGTATGGAAAAGTTTGAACAAATATTTACACATATTAATGGAGAAGCAGAAAAGCTTGAGCAAACTAATGAGCAAACCTATTTAGAGGGGTTACTTACTGCTTTAGAAAATACGTTAGATGGTACGTTTAAATGGGAAGTAGAAGGTGCAACGAAAGAGGATATGCGGAAAGCTATTCAAATTGCCATCTTAAAAGGAATGCGTAAAACTTCACAGCCGAATCATCAAATGACGCCAGATACGCTAGGGTTACTTATTAGTTATTTTGTCGAGCAATTTTTCGAGGAAGAGCTAGAGAAGGGGCCAATTTCAGTTCTTGATTTAGCTGCAGGAACTGGAAACTTACTATACACTGTAATGAATGCATTGGATAATAAAATAATAGCAACAGGTGTAGAAGTGGATGAATTACTTATTCGATTGGCCGCTGCTACAGGAGATTTAATTCAACAACCCGTTTCACTATATCGACAAGACTCTCTAGAAAAAATGTTAGTAGATCCTGTGGATGCTGTTGTATGTGATTTGCCAGTTGGATTTTACCCAAATGAAGATGTAGCATTAGATTATGAGCTATGCGCGGCAGAAGGAATGAGCTATGCACATCATCTATTTATCGAACAGGCTGTTAACTATACAAAAGAAGGCGGCTATTTATTCTTTTTAATCCCAGCGAACTTATTTGAAAGTGAGCAAGCGAAACAGCTTCATAAATATTTAAAGTCACACGTTTGGATTCAAGCAGTTATCCAATTGCCTGAAACCATGTTCTCAGCAAAATCACATGAGAAAAGTATATTAATATTACAAAAGCAACATAGTGAACTAAAATCGCCAAGAGAAGTACTATTAGCAAAAGTACCGAATATGTCAAATAAGCAAGCGCTAGCGATGTTTTTCGAAAAAGTTCAAATGTGGAAAGAAAAAAAATAAAAAAGAATCGCCGAAA
>DEQI01000144.1:0-4536 GCA_002360295.1 Planococcaceae bacterium UBA3370 | reverse complement strand
ATTAAGAAACGCTCTACAGCATTTAAACCTGTAGCGCCACAAATAATAAGGTCTGCTTCAACCACTTTCGAAAGCTCTTTTGTAATAATATTTTTTGGTGAACCATACTCAATAATTAAGTTCACATTTTCAAGACCTTCATCTAAAGCTTGTTTTTTATAGCCTTCTAATAATTCCTCAGAGAATTTTTGAGCACGTTCAGCAATTGAGCGATCATATGCCTCAATCGCAGCAAACGAACGAGTGTCGATAACGTTAACTAAATTTAGTATAGAACCTGCATTTCGTTTCGCGACATCGATAGATTTACGGAATGCGTATTCTGCTTCTTTAGATCCATCTACTGCTACTACGATATTTTTATAATGATTTGCCATTATTAGTTCCCCCTAACGCTTTTTATAATGTTATTATAGCAAATGTTTTCCATATAAAAATAGCTACAAATGAAAAAACTTTTAAAAAACTTAACAAAATTGTACAATATGTTACATATCTTTTCGAAATGACTGAATACTAGTTTAGTTGAGGAAACGTGTTTAGGTTAGTAACTCTGTTAAATATTCTCAGTTTTTAGAAGAATTTTATTTGTTTTTGAATTAAAAATTGATAAAATATATTTAATTTACTAATTTTTTATAGGTAATGGACATCAGAGGAGGATAACAGAAATGAAAATTGGGGTACCGAAAGAAATTAAAAATAATGAAAATCGTGTAGCGATGACGCCAGCAGGAGTAGTATCACTTGTAAGTGCAGGACATGAAGTGGTTATCGAAACAGGAGCGGGCTTAGGTTCATCCTTTACTGATGCTGATTATGTTGCTGCTGGTGCGACTATTGTTGATACAGCAAAAGAAGCATGGAAAGCTGAAATGGTGATGAAAGTAAAAGAGCCAATTGCTAATGAGTATGATTTTTTCTATGAAGGACTTATATTATTCACGTATCTACACTTAGCACCTGAACCAGAATTAACAGAAGCATTGTTGAAAAATAAAGTAGTCGGTATTGCCTATGAAACAGTACAATTACCAAATCGCTCTTTGCCATTATTAACACCAATGAGTGAAGTAGCAGGGAAAATGGCTACTCAAATCGGTGCTCAATATTTAGAAAAAATGGAAGGAGGCAAAGGGATTTTATTAGGTGGCGTTTCCGGCGTACAACGCGGTAAGGTAACCGTGATTGGTGGAGGTATTGCAGGAGCAAATGCAGCAAAAATAGCTGTCGGTATGGGAGCAGACGTGACAGTTATCGATTTAAGTGCAGAGCGTTTACGCCAGTTAGAAGATTTATTTGGTCGTGATGTACAAACGTTAATTTCAAATCCTTATAATATTGCAGAAGCTGTTAAGCATTCCGATTTAGTCATTGGTGCAGTTCTTATACCTGGAGCAAAAGCACCGAAGCTTGTAACGGAGGAAATGATTAAATCCATGCAGCCTGGTTCAGTTGTCATCGATATCGCGATTGACCAAGGTGGTATTTTTGAAACAAGTGACCGAGTAACAACTCACGATGATCCAGTATATGTGAAACATGGCGTTGTTCATTATGCTGTTGCGAATATGCCAGGTGCTGTACCTCGTACTTCAACAGTTGCATTGACAAACAATACAGTTCCTTACGCCTTACAAATTGCAAATAAAGGCTATGTTCGTGCATGTATTGAAAACCCAGCTTTAAAACTTGGTATTAATACTATAGACGGTAAAGTTGTATATGAAGCAGTGGCAAAAGATCAAAACGTACCTTATACACCAGTAGATGAAGTGTTACAACTTCATGCATAAGTTAATCTAATACATTCATAGGTGAAGGCTGTCTTGTACGTTGTTACAGGACAGCCTCTTCACGTATTTTAATAGGAGGAATAAGCATGATTCAAATAAAAAATGTTGAGCTGTATCGTAATCAAAAAACAATATTACATAATGTATCGTGGCATGTGGAAAAAGGTCAGCATTGGGTTATTTTAGGTCTAAATGGTTCAGGTAAAACGACACTTTTAAAAGTAATTAATGGATATTTATGGCCAAATGGTGGTTCTGTCTCAATATTAGGCGAGACATTTGGACAAACTGATATACGCGAAGTGCGAAAGAATATTGGGTGGGTAAGCTCTGCAATGATAGATCAATTTGACTTCCGTGATCCAGCTATTGAAATTGTACTAAGTGGAAAATTTGGTGCCATTCGATTATTTGAATCGGTAAGTGAGGATGAAATCAATGAAGCTGTAAACATGATGAAACGATTAAATTGTGATCATTTAGTCAATAAACCGTTTGAATACTTATCACATGGTGAGCGCCAGCGTGTACAAATTGCACGGGCTTTAATGGCGAAACCTAAATTACTTATTTTAGATGAACCAACAACAGGGCTTGATTTAATTGAAAGAGAACGTATACTATCAACCATCTCAAAGCTTGTAAATAGTGAAGACAGTCCAACAATACTGTATGTAACACATCATGTAGAAGAAATATTACCATGTTTTACTCATGTACTATGTATGCGTGATGGGGAAGTTTTTTCTAGTGGAGTACGTGATGAATACCTAACAACGGAGAACTTATCGCAATTTTTTAATCATCCATTAACGATAAACTATGAAAGCAATCGTGCTTGGGTAGCGTTGAAATAATATGCCCTTTATCCCGCCTCTATTGAATTACATATTTTGTGAGTTAATCTTTATAGAAAGCCTAAACAGAAAGTGGCTGTTTAGTTAAGGAAACAGCCACTAGAAATCAATGACCTAATAAAATAACATGCTTTTTCGTATATTGGTTACCACTTCTACGATATTCCCTATGCAGATACATGTAATTACCTAGTTTATTTTAATTCTAACTTGAATTTCTGTTAAGAATTCTTCACTCCGTAAAGTATCTCGATTATCAATTTCATATATCTCAAAAGGGTCACTTATTAATTGGTAACCTTTCTTTTTTGCATAAGTAGTCATATCAAGTATTCGATTATAGCTTTGACGGTAATCGCCACGGTAGTAGAGAGAAAGGTAATCTCCTTCTGGAAGGACAAAATCAAAATCAATGTCATCCTGATCCAAAATAAAAAATACAGAGTTAAAAACGTCCTTTACCCCTTTATTTAAATCTTCAATAGAAACAGATGCCCCAAACAGTTGATTGCCAAAATCCTGAATTTTATTCTCGTGTTTTCGGTGTAATTTTTTGATAGCAAAGTCCATTTCTTCATCTCTCGTAATGCGTGTATTTAATTGCAAGCAAGGGCGGTCGGAGAATGTTTTAATAGTGAAAGTATCTGTCTTTATTTCTGAAGCAGTAGACAATTCGTTTATTCTCTTATTAATTTTTCTTTGAATCGTGTGTAGTTTATCGAGTTTTATTTGTATCAGCTCTTGTTTTTTATGCAATAAATCTAGCGTATTTTCTATGCTCT
Source organism: Planococcaceae bacterium UBA3370 (assembly GCA_002360295.1). Classification (GTDB taxonomy): domain Bacteria; phylum Bacillota; class Bacilli; order Bacillales_A; family Planococcaceae; genus Metasolibacillus. Next base: position 1,101 of record DEQI01000144.1, on the reverse strand, counting down.
GATGCTCTAAATATTCCTTAATATGTTGCATAGAAAAATCTAATTGGCGTAAATCTCGGATTATATTCAGTTTGTATATATCATGAAGACCATACATTCTATAACCATTAGTATCGCGTTTTGGAACGAGTACACCTATCCTTTCATAATATCGAAGGGAATCAACCCCGATTCCGTAAAGTTTAGAAATCTCATTGATTTTATAATACTCTTTCATAATTCCTCCACTTTCTCGTATAAAAAAGATTTGACCTTAGTATTGTACCAGGGTTTAGCCTATAAATTAGGCGCAAAAAGGTAACAAAATGAAAGGTCTGATTTAACTTGTTTTTCATTCAATCATACAAAAAATTATTAACACCGAAGAAAGTAGCTATGATTTTAATAGGTACTGCTATCATTTCTTTTGGAATTTATAATGTTCATCAACAAACTAACATCACTGAAGGTGGTATTTTAGGACTAACATTGTTATTTAATTATTGGTTGGGGCTTTCCCCCTCCATTCTTTCATTTATGTTTGATTTAATGGCTTATTTTTTGGCCTATAAATATATGGGGAAAGATTTTATTAAGGTTTCATTAGTAGCGTCATTTTCTTTATCGTGTTTTATGCGATTATGGGAAAGCTTTCCGCCTATGCTACCGGATCTATCTTCATCTCCTGTTATTGCCTCTCTACTAGGAGGTTTATTTGTAGGGGTGGGGGTAGGATTAGTAGTTAGAGAAGGAATATCGAGTGGTGGTGATGATGCAATGGCACTAACAATATCAAAGCTCACAGGCTGTAGAATATCAGTTGCTTATTTGGTTACAGATTTTACGGTTTTGTTCCTTTCACTTTCTTATATCCCACTTCATCGAATTGTTTATTCGCTTTTGACAGTTATTACTTCATCATTGATGATTGATTTGATACAAAAGCTAGGAAAGGTAGAGTAAAATTTTTTAAGGATGCTTGCTTGGATTATTATGGCTCATCACCATAACTTGGGGTTGATTTCCGTTGCGCCAGCGTGCTTTCCTGGGGGCATCCGACGGTTTTTTTATTAAGATTCATTTTATTTAATAACTGTACATTACAGATGTGTTGATTATACA
>DEQI01000353.1 GCA_002360295.1 Planococcaceae bacterium UBA3370 | reverse complement strand
TATTTGTTAATGAGTTTACGGATGGCATACTGGATCCTACGAAGCCCATGTTGGGACCGTTAAAGGATGGAGGAACCATTATTGCCAATACGGCACCTGGCTGCTGGGGACCGATGCTAACACCTGAGATTCGAGGGGGGCATGAAGTAACAAAACCAGTATACATAGAAGGTGCAGAAGTAGGTGACGCACTTGTTATTAAAATTAAAGCTTTGCAAGTGACGTCAATTGCTACTGCATCAGGGACGGATGAGCCTATTAGTGACCGATTTATTGGTGATCCTTTTGTCAAAGTGAAATGCCCTGGCTGTGGCAAGCTGCACCCTCAAACCATTGTAAAAGGGGTTGGGCAAAATGCGATTCGTTGTACAACATGTGATACGGATACAGCTCCATTTACGATGACGAACGGTTATACGATGGCATTACACCATACAAGTCAGATTGGTTTAACAGTTGGCAAAGAAGCGGCTCGTCGCATTGCTCTTGATGCAAAGAACTTCATGCGAACACCAGAAAATTCAGTTCAAAATCCAGTCGTGAGCTTAGCACCAGCTGATTTAGTCGGGGTCTTAGCACGTATGCGACCGTTTTTAGGGCAGCTAGGAACAATGCCGTCAAAAGCAATGCCGGATTCTCATAATGCCGGGGATTTTGGATCAGCCTTAATTGGTGTCCCACATGAATTTATTTTGACAGAGGAAGAGCTACAGCTACATAAAACAGATGGACATCTAGATATTAATAGAGTACGACAAGGAGCGACACTTATTTGCCCAGTAAAAGTGCCAGGTGGTGGAGTTTATATGGGCGATATGCACGCTATGCAAGGAGATGGCGAAATCGCTGGCCATACAACAGACGTTGCGGGAATCGTTCAGTTGCAAGTTAGTGTAATAAAAAAACTGGCTATTGACGGACCGATTTTGTTGCCGAATGTTGAAGATTTACCCTATACAGCAAAGCCATTTACAAAAGAAGAAAAGCGTCTTGCTCGTGATTTAGCTGAGGAATATGGACTGAAGCAACTAGAAGAAGCGCTACCGATTTCAGTAATAGGTACTGCTGAAAATATAAATGATGCAACGGCTAATGCTTTACAACGAATGGCGGAGCTACTCAGCCTTTCTATTGAGGAAGTGAAAAATCGTGTTACGTTGACAGGTGGCATTGAAATTGGTCGTTTACCAGGTGTTGTAACAGCTACTTGTCAAGTGCCGAAAACCATATTGAAACAAGCGAAAATTTATAAGCACGTAAAACGCCAATATGATATGTAACTGGCTCAGTCCAAGAAATGCATATTGGAGCAACAGAAATCCTACTAATGAGTAAATGTCTAGGTAATTCACAAATGGATTTTTTGAACTAGAAAAATATTATGGTAAAAAAACTATTTTTTTATATTTATCTCTAAAACCTTTGAAATTAGTATAATATTAATTGTAAAATTACTCTATTACCATAAAATATTTCAAGGGATGGGAAAATGAAATGAATAAACTGCTTCGATTTAAAACGATTAAACTGAGAATACTTGCTTCATTCATTATTTTAATTGTATTAATCAGTTGTTATACCACATATAGTTATTTTTCGAACCAAAAAATGGAGCACCTAGCAAAGGGGTTAGTAGAAGAAGATTTAGTATTATTAAATGCTAGTAAGGGTTTAGCCTTGTCCAGTAGTGTTCGTTTATCAGCGGCACTTAGTTATGTTGGTTCAGGTGATAAAAAGTACATAGAGACATTTAACGAAGCTCGTGAACAGGCTGAAGAAAATACTGAAATTATCGACAAATATGACAATAGTGAAGAACGTGAAAAATTAGTAACCATGTCTCGCGAATGGAGTGACCGCGTTCATAAAGAAGTATTTGAAGTGTATCAAAATGGGGATCCAAAACAAGCATTTGATAATTTAATTAAGATGAATTATTTAATAACTGAAGTTCGTACAGGCTATGAAAAATTGGCAATTAGTAACACGGAAAAGATCAACCAAGCAGGGATAGATGTTGTTTCATTAAGCTCTAGTAATAAATTATCTGGAGTTATAGTTAGTATCATTTTAACCATAGCGGGCATAGTTATAGCCATTATGACAGCTATGATTATTTCAAAACCCATTAAGATTGTTTCATCGCGTATTGAACAACTAGCAGACGGAAACTTAAATAACGAGCCATTAGAAGTTAATCGTGTAGATGAAATTGGGTCATTAATGACTTCAGCGAATGAAATGAATGAAAAGTTAAGAACGACGCTACAATCTATCTTCACTGTTTCTGAAACAGTGGCAGCAAGTAGTGAGGAGCTAGCGCAGTCATCTAATGAAGTAAAGACAGGTTCAGAACAAATTGCTATGACAATGCAAGACTTAGCAACAGGTGCAGAAACACAAGCGTCTTCTTCAAGTGATTTAGTAGAAACAATGGCTAGTTTTACACATCGTATGCAAGAAACAACAAATGAAGGCTTAGAATTAAAAGATCATTCTACACATGTACAGGAATTAACGTCTACTGGTAAAAAGCTGATGTTAAATTCTACTGAACAAATGGACATAATCAACCGAATTGTATTAGATTCGGTTCAAAAAGTAGAGGAGCTTAATGCACAATCTGCAGAAATATCAAAACTTGTATTAGTCATTCATGAAATTTCAAATCAAACGAATTTACTGGCATTGAATGCGGCAATTGAAGCGGCAAGAGCAGGGGAACACGGGAAAGGCTTTGCCGTTGTGGCAGATGAAGTTCGCAAGCTAGCTGAGCAAGTACAATTCTCAGTAACAGATATTTCAAACATCGTAAATCGAATTCAACATGAAACAGGTAATGTAACTACTTCACTTCGTACAGGCTATGAGGAAGTGAAAAATGGTTCAGCTCAAATAAATGAAACGAATAAGACATTCGATCAAATTGCAGTTGCAGTGGCTGAAATGACTGAAAATATTGACACCATTTCACATAATTTAAGCCGAGTTCGACAAAATACAGAGGGAATTAATACATCGATTGATCATATTGCTTCGATTTCTCAAGAATCTGCTGCGGGTGTAGAACAAACAACGGCTACAATCGAACAAACAGCTAGTACAATGGAGGAAGTTTCGAAAAGTGCCGATCAGTTAGCCATTTTAGCTGAAAAGCTTAACTCAGAGCTCCAACAGTTTAAACTATAATGAATAATAAAGGATGTCCAGATAGTAGAAGCTTTCTGAACATCCTTTTTTTATGGCCATTATCCGAAATAGTTCAATTAACAACAACCA
>DEQI01000285.1:3722-4098 GCA_002360295.1 Planococcaceae bacterium UBA3370 | reverse complement strand
ATGGAGACGGCGGGAGTCGAACCCGCGTCCAGAAGCTCCAATACGCCGGCTTCTACGCGTGTAGTTTACCTATTTACAATTCGCGTGGCATTATGCCGGTAAACAGGCGTCCTGCACGCTAGCTTGGAAATCTCTTGCCGGTGACTCAAGCGGCACCACCGACCGTATCCCACTAAAGTTGAGCCCTACTTTCTGCACATGGGCGATGCAGAGGCAGAGCGCTTAAGAGCTTACGCTGCGAAAGCTAAATTTTGTTGTTTGCCAGTTATTATATAACTTCCGTTGATGACGGAGCCGAGACCTCCGACGCGCGACCAGAGCTTGAACCACCCCTGTCGAATCCGTAACGTCCCCGGAATATGCGGTCTTTGCTACA
>DEQI01000285.1:0-3553 GCA_002360295.1 Planococcaceae bacterium UBA3370 | reverse complement strand
ACTAATTTTATTAACGCCAATAGTTTCCTCACTAACCGAATTAAAGAAAGATGTTATCTATCAATATATTGAATAATGTGATCTATGACTAAGAAAATCGTTACATACATCCACATAATACTAGTATATAAAAGTAAGGAACCAATTCCCCAACCAGTTATTATCGAGAAGAGTATGACACAGATAATCCCTACGCCTAAATGTTTACTATAAGAAAATAAAAATGGCTGGTTTTTACTCAGCGTTTCAATTGCTATTGAAGATAGTACTCCGACAATAAATAAAATAGGGACCGTGACATGCTTACACCTAATCCAATATAAAAATAGGAATTTGAATAATCTTGAAAGAAATAAGGGACAATAAAATAACAGAGAAAAGCAGTCAAAAATGCAGCATACAACCTTCTACTTAACACAGTCCCCTTACCTCCCCTTATAATAATTTAGAACTATGCATTTCTAAATGTATTTGTTTTCATCCTCAATTTATATTTCTAGAACCCCTCCAACTCCGCATCCGTCAAATTCACAAACCCTTGATACAATAATCTCGGATTCCCATCAACAAATTTTACAACTGCATATACGGGTAGTACTTGTATTAAAAATGGCTTTGCTTCTTCTGGCCAGTTTTCCATTGGTGTATCATTTAGCTGTTCAATATTAAAATCAAAATCAGTTGTTAAATCAAAATATCCCATAGTATCAAAACGAAATTCTTCTATACGTGCATAATACACATCATCCGAAATCTTTTTCACATTGTCCAATGTACGAAAGACTTGATTCGGATAATGATCACTAGGCGGAATGTAAAATACACCGTCTTTATAGGTAAAGAAATTCATTGTATCCTCTTCTGATGGCTCAGGAAGATCTATGTCATCAGCATTTAACGTAATGTTAAACCTATTTTGGAGCTCCGCATTAATGGTCTCTTCCTTGAACCCAACAAAATAAGAATATGGCGGCGCATCCGGTTCAACTAATCCATACAAAATTAATGAAGTAGCGAGACGTTGATATGCATGATGATCTCGCGTATCGACAAATCCAAACATTTTTAAATCCTGAATGATAGTATCGACTTGCACTACAATATCATTTTCAACGATTTCATTTTTGGTTGAGTAGCTATTCATCGGTGCCGATAACTTATCCATCACCCCTTTTAATGATTGTGCAGTAGTTTGTAAATCGATAATAAATTCATGTTCATCCAGCCCGCTTTTTACTATAGCCGCTGTTTGACCAACGAGCGTTGGGTCTTTTTCTACTACATCATAGTGTAAGAGTGTTGCCGTTTCACCATTTGAATTAGCTTGCCAAATTTCTTGTATATAGCCGTCTTGTCGGCGATGACTTAGCTCATCTTCTATATAACTATTACTTTTGAATAATACATATAGCTCACTCTGTCCATCTGCATTTGCATCAAATAACTCCGCATAAACCATTCCTGTTGTATGCAGATGATCGTAAAGTACATGATTATTTGGTAAAAAACCAAATTTATGCGCGATCCCACCAATCACATTGCTCAGCTGCTTATTATATAGCTCATTTGACACAAAATGAGATTCTTCCTGCTGTTCTTGCTCCTGTTGACCATTCGTTACCGTTTCAATTTCCGTTTCACTCTCTACCGATTCTTTTTCCAGCTCAGTGCAGCTTGCTAACAAAAGTATGCTACTTGCTAATAAAAGTATGCTACTTGCTAATAAAAGCTTTTTCATTTCTTTCACCCCTCTACACCCACTTTCCATTATTTTACTCAATAAAAAAACTAGTAGCAAATAATACTACTAGTAGAAAAGCGGAAGCGCCTTGTTCAGCCCCGACAAGCGCTGGAAGACCAGCAATTGAAAGCATCTTTTCCACTTTCGATTGCTGGGCTGAAGCGACCTCGAGGGGCTTTGCGCTGGAGCTAGACATATAGAAAAGTTTCAGCGCCCTCAGGACGCTGAAACTCAGAAATTTATTTTCTTTTGAGAGCAAGTGACACTTACCGCTGTCTTTCCTTAAATGCTCTCTCCATATCGCGTTTCGCTTCTTTTTTACGTAAGTCGTCGCGTTTGTCGTAGTCTTTTTTCCCTTTGCCGACGCCGATGAGTAGCTTCGCATAGCCATCCTTCACGTACATCTTTAGCGGGACGATTGTGTAGCCGTCACGTTTCACTGCGCCGACTAGCTCATTAATTTGTTTTTTGTGTAATAATAGCTTGCGGCTACGAAGCGGGTCATGGTTGAATCGGTTTCCTTGGTCGAAGGGGCTAATATGCATATTGGAAATCCATGCTTCGCCATTACGAATTCGAACGAATGAATCCTTTAGCTGCACTTTGCCGCCACGAACGGATTTAATTTCAGTACCTGTTAGCACCATGCCAGCTTCGATTGTTTCTTCGATGAAATAATCGTGATTTGCTTTTTTGTTTTGTGCTAAAACTTTGCCTGTACCTTTTGCCATGTTAAACACCTCTCAAACTCCCCAGATGAACCGGGCTCATTGTTTATTTCTTTCTTTTTTTCTTTTTGCCTTTTTTCGCGATGCCTTCATAAAATTTCGGCTTATCTTTTCCTTTACTGCTTTTGCGTTTGCCACGTGGGTCTCTTTCTTCACGACCACCGCTGCTACTACCGCGACGACTGTCCCGTCCTTCGCGTTCACTACGACCTCCGCGCTTGTCACGGCGGTCAGAACGTTCACCGCGTTTCTTTTCACTTCGACCCGCATGAATTACTTTTGGTGTCGCTTTTCGAGGACGGCTGCCATATGATGTCACCATGCCGACTACTTCAAAGTCGATCGATGATTCTTCAATGACTACATTCGCCACGCGTACCGTTACTTCATCCCCAATACGGAACTGACGACCTGTACGTTCACCAATCATCATCATTTGACGGTCATCGAAACGATAGTAATCATCCGTCATATTACTAATATGGACAAGGCCTTCTACTGTATTTGGTAGCTCCACGAACATCCCAAAGTTTGTAACAGAGGAAACCATTCCTTCAAATTCCTCGCCAATTTTATCGGACATAAATTGCGCTTTTTTCAGTGCATCTGTGTCACGCTCTGCGTCTACCGCGCGGCGTTCACGCTCTGACGTATGGTCCGCGATTTCGTCCATTACCTGACTCCATTGGAATACCGTTTCTTTTGACGTATCTCCATTAATTAAATACGTGCGAATTAAACGGTGTACAATTAAGTCTGGGTAACGACGAATTGGTGACGTGAAATGTGTATAGTAATCCGTCGATAAACCGAAGTGACCGAGTGATTCTGGATAATATTTCGCTTGTTGTAATGAGCGTAATAACATCGTTGAAATAACCGGCTCTTCTGGTAATCCTTCAATCGAGCGAATAATTTCTTGTAATGCTTTCGGATGCACAGAGTTTCCTGTCCCTTTAATCACTAACCCAAAGTTCGTCACAAACTCAAAGAAACGTTGTAGCTTTTCAGGCTTTGGATCTTCGTGAATACGGTAAATAAAAGGCAGCTCCATCCAGTGGAAATGCTCTGCAACCGTTTCATT
>DEQI01000249.1 GCA_002360295.1 Planococcaceae bacterium UBA3370 | reverse complement strand
AGCTGAAAAAGACAGAAGCTGCTTCTACTAAATGAAGTTAGACAGGTGGAGATTGTTCGTTGGGAACAATCTCCACCTTTTTTCGTTAACATAAAAAAGGGGTGGGCAAAGTTGGTAGATAAAATTGTTGGTACTTTGTTTTTGACACTAACATTAATTTTTGGGGGATTTCCAGTTCTGTTTATATTACTACTATCCTACCACTGGGATTATGTAAGATTCCTTGTTGTGTTGGTGCTCGTACTCTATGTTGTCATAGTATTAGGTATCGTTGGATTTTATAAAACCACTAGGAGAAAGCAAGGTGTTGCAATCATTGGGTTTATAGTAGTGCTTTTATCGGTCATCCCTGCGGCAACAAGATTTTATGATAGTCGGTTGGCAACTGTGAATGCAGAAGTGAATATTTGGGAGTATAAGCCTTTTACAGAAAATAGCCTTGTTAAAAATTTAAAAGAGAAATCGTCGGTTACGATTGAAGAGCCATTGCCGATATTAGACGGAGCAACGGCGATGTACCCTTTATATGCGGCATTCGTACAAGCGACATATCCTCAAAATCCAAACTATTTACAAGATGAAATTGTTATGGTTAGCAAAACACCAGAAGCGTATGAAAATGTGATCAATGGCAAAGCGGATCTGATTTTCGTTGCAGCCCCATCTCAGCAGCAAATCGATGTAGCTAAAAGTAAAAATGTTGAACTGGAGATGACTGCTGTTGGCAAAGAAGCCTTTGTATTTTTTGTGCATAAAAATAATCCAATAACTAGTTTAACTTTAGAACAAATTCGAGGTATCTATTCAGGTGAAATAACAAACTGGTCGCAAGTAGGTGGGGCGAATGAGCCAATACGTGCTTTCCAACGCCCGCAGGATAGTGGTTCTCAAACTGCGCTTCAGTATTTAATGGGGGATATGCCAATTATGGAAGCCCCGACTGAAGATATCGTATCAGGAATGGGTGGTATTATTCACGAAGTTGCTCAATATAAAAATTATAAAAATGCGATTGGTTATACGTTCCGATACTATTCAACTGAAATGGTTGGTAATGATGAAATTAAGTTGTTAAATATTGATGATATTGCGCCAACGAAGGAAAATATTCGCAACGAAACATATCCGATTACTTCGCAATTTTATGCGGTCACAACAAATACGGACAATCCGAATGTTGAAAAGCTCTTAGATTGGATATTATCTCCTCAAGGTCAGCAACTTGTTGAAGATGTAGGATATGTTCCAGTTATTGAAAGTAACAATTAACTAGTTAATAAATGAATGATATCAAAAGCCTCCATCTTCTATTTTTGATATACTAATCGGATGGAGGTGTTGAATGTGACAACAAAAACAGTGGTTGTAGATGACCGTGAGCCTATTTTATCAATAGCTGTAAAAATGCGTGAAACGATTCGTTATACGTTAAATCAAAAATCAGTTGGATACATACTATTTATTGGCGCAGTTGGTGGATTTAGTAGTGCCTTAACTTCCTATATCGGTACAAAATATCCGTATCAATACACATTAGCCGATATCGTACATTCGGCGTTTTTAACAGGTACATTAGCCTGTTTAATAACCTTACTTGTTTTAACGGTTTGTATAAATATAGTAAGTACGCTATTTAAAGGACAAGGAACATTTAAGGAGCTATTTTTATCGCTTTGCTTAACCATGATTCCGTATATATGGGTTTTACCATTAACACTCTTCTGGATGCAGCTTTCCCCTGAAACGTTTTTCGAAATATCGGGTATTGAATATACTTTTTCACGTGTGATTTGGCAATTTGTTGCATTGATCATCTACTTAATTATGGCTATATGGTCATTATGTATAACCATAACCGCTATTTCAGAAGTACATAAAATATCAAAGTGGAAATCATTTTTCACTTTTTTAATTGCAAGCTTAATTTTAGGGATTGTTTTCGCTTTGTTTGGATTTGTGTGATGTGAATAGATTTTATGGGGGTGTCCAGAAAGTGAATAACTTTCTGATCATCCCTTAATTATTACCAGTTCGATCGAAATACCACTATCCTTGTTGCAAAATGATTGAAATACGATTGAAGGAGGGATAAGATGATTTCGCAAGTACAGGATTTTCGTAGAAATGGTAAGTTTAAGCAGGCTAATGAATTATGTTTGCAGTTGCTAAAAGAACAACCTGAAAATGCATTATTTCATTTTCACTATGCATATGGATTGGATATTTTGGCAATGGAAACAGAAGCGATATCGCATTATAAAAAGTCGATTCAACTAGGTTTGGCACGTGAGGAGTTGGAAGGGGCATTCATAGCACTAGGCACGATTTATCTCAAACAGGGTCGGTATGAGGATGCTAGAAAAATATTTGATAGTGCGATGGATACGTTTGCTAATGAGCCTCAAATTCGGCTTTATTACGCTTTGTCTTTGTATCATGTAAAGGAATATGAAGAGGGCATTCATCTCATGATGGAAATCGCTACAACAAAAACATGGCATGAAGGGATTTTAAAAAATCGTAGGTCATTACAATTTTTATCTGGGAGGTTAGAAAAGCCTGCAGAAAAAGTGATTAATCTTAAACTTGATGATAAATACGAGCCTTCCGCCACATCCATTGTAGAAAAAGTAAGAAAGACTTTGCGATATTTTGAGGTGAGCACTTTTTACGCCGGAAAATATGCAGAGTATGATGATTATTATTTGTATTTTGACCATCCAGACAAGGAAACAAGACGTTGTGCTATAGTGCAACTGACCTTGTTGCTCGGTGTTTGGAGCACGGGGTCAGCACATCCCTTTATTCCGCAGCATGAACGAAAACTAGATGACTATAATCCTTATCATCCTTTTTATGAGCTGCATCATTATATAACTACTTTTTATAGACTTCATGAGCGTATTAAATCAGAATTTCCTATTATGCATGAATATATTATCAATTTTTTTATCCAGATTGAACAAAAGCATGGTCTTACTTTTGAAAAAATGTTTCCTGAGCTTGATGGAATGCTCGTTCAAAGATTTCGCGAAGAAGTGTTGATACCAAATGAGTCAAAACAGCATACGCCAATTCAGTATTTTTTCAAGGAAGCTGGAGTTCGTGCTGACTTTTGAGTTTAATACAATGGATCCCTGGAAGAAAAGATGCCCCTTCATTTTTTTTAGTGAAATAGATCCAGCTGTAAAAATCATATACGACTTAATATTTAATAAGTGACATAGTTCAAAAAGCGTTATTGTCACTTATTTTTAAATATGTTGTATATCCATTTTGTTTTATCTTAAAAGAGCATTAATACAAGAAGCTGGCTCTAGCGCAGTGGGGTGAGAAAATCCGGTTTTGTGTTAAGTGACCTCCAGTTTGAAAATCCTATTTAGGCTTACCTTAATATGTATTTTTCTGCAATAAAAAAACCGTAGCGAGTACAAGCGCTACGGCGATATAGGTTCCTCTAATGCTAAGGATGACCTTTCTATTATAGCATAAGGGATAGCTTATGAGTAAAGGAAAATTATACGAAAACAACCATATGGATTTGTCACTATATAAGTGAAGCTAATAACTGGTTATGGGAAACAATGCTACTAGATCAGCGCAATGATTAAATGTCTAGATCGCACAAACCCACCATCACTGTAAAAGTGATGATAGGATATGAAAATGATTATTTAAAAGACTTTTTTTGTATCTCTGTCATCTTTCAAGATTTCAACAGCTTCTCTAAACCGTAAAGAATGCACAATTTCTCTTTCCCTTAAGAATTTTAGGCTATCATTTAAATCAGGATCATCTGACATATCTATAATCCATTGATAGGTCGCTCGAGCTTTTTCTTCTGCTGCAATATCTTCATATAAATCCGCAATTGGATCACCTTTAGCTTGAATATAAGTGGCGGTAAAGGGTACACCTGCTGCGTTATGATAAAACAACGCCTTGTCATGGTTTACATAATGATCACCGATACCTGCCTCTTTTAATTGCTGTGGTGTTGCGTCTTTTGTCAATTTATAAATCATCGTAGCTATCATTTCTAAATGTGAAAACTCTTCAGTAGCTATATCTGTTAATAAACCTACCACTTTATCCGGAATTGTATACCTTTGATTCATATATCTAAGTGCAGCAGCTAATTCACCATCTGCTCCTCCATATTGTTCAATTAGGTATTTTGCAAGCAAAGGGTTACACGTACTAACTTTCACAGGATATTGTAGTTTTTTTTCATAATACCACAAATTATTTTGCCTCCTAATTATTAAGTTAGACTTGCCATGGCCAAGGTGTGTCAATCCAGTTAAAAGGGTAATTCGAATAACTTCTACCAAAGTTCATCAAAGGACCGAATTTCTGTTCAAATTGAATCTTAAGTTCCATACTTTTTTGCGTATTATCGTTGAATTGGCTAATGGCATTGTAATCATCTGGATGTGTATCTAAATATAAATTTAATTCGACTATAACAAAGTCAATTGCTTGTATTTCTTCTAGAAGTGTATAAAACTCAGGAGGCATTTTTTTACTCACATGTGATCCCTCCCTTTTTGAGGATTTGGATAAGGGCTAACCAGTTGAGGCCATAAAGTACCAGACATAAGAGCTTCTTTAGGTGTTTGAAATTGAGGTAAATCAGGTGGCTGAAAACCTATATACAATTGGGGCGGCGTTGCAAAACTTTTAACTTTGATAGGTGTACAAGGGTCATTTGGACTGATATAAGGATACCAGTACTTGTATTGTGTAAACATCTTACCCTCCTTT
>DEQI01000092.1:15132-15318 GCA_002360295.1 Planococcaceae bacterium UBA3370 | reverse complement strand
AAAGTGTTTTGTCACTACCAAACTACATTTGTCACTACTCAACAGTGTTTTATCACTCCCAAACTACGATTTATTACTACTCAACAGTGTTTTATCACTCCCATATAACAATTTGTTACTCAAAAGTGTTTTGTCACACCCAAACTACATTTGTCACTACTCGACAGTGCTTTATCACTACCAAAC
>DEQI01000092.1:2347-15100 GCA_002360295.1 Planococcaceae bacterium UBA3370 | reverse complement strand
ACAACAATTTGTTACTCAAAAGTATTTTGTCACCCCAAAGAACAATTTATCACTCCCCGACAGTGTTTTATCACTCCCAAACAACAATTTGTCACTACTCGACAGTGTTTTATTACTCCCATACAACAATTTGTCACTCCCCGACAGTGTTTTGTCACTACCAAACGACGATTTGTCACTACTCCACCAATATCCACCAATATTAAAGCGGAAGAGGCCAACAAAAAGGAGCTGCCCCGTAAGTAATCACTTACAAGACAACTCCGTATTTCAAATAAAACAACAACAATTTACGTATACACTACCATGATTAAATTTACAACTCAATCCAATCTCTAAAATATATCTTATTATTTTGACAAATCAAACTTCAAAATTACTTTGTGGAGCTCGTCCGATTTATTTTGTAACTCTTGCGATAATTTTTGAACTTGATCAATGGAGAAAGCTTGCTCTTCTGATGCACTTCGAACTTCTTGAGCCCCTGCAGAAGTTTCTTCAGCAATAGCTGCTACTTCTTGAGATTGACGTACAGTATGCTCAATATTATGTAATTGTTTATCAGCCAAACTGGAGATTTCCACTACTGCTTGAGCCATCCCTTCTACACTATAGGCCATTCCTTCTACTGCAGCTGTTGTTTCTGAAACACGGGCTGATTCTTGTACCGCAAAAGCAACTTGGGCATTCATTTGCTTCACGACAATTTCTACATTTGTCTGCATCGTTTTTATTAACGTTGTAATTCCTTGTACCGCTTTTGCACTTTCGTCTGCTAAACTACGCACTTCTTCAGCGACTACAGCAAATCCTTTGCCGTGTTCTCCTGCTCGTGCCGCTTCGATTGACGCATTCAGCGCTAATAAATTGGTCTGTGCAGCAATATCTCCAACAAGTGCTATAATTTGTTCGATTTGCTCTGCATTTTTTTCTAATGCGTGCACATTTGTCAACGCTTCTTCATTACCTTGTGCAATTGTACGAATGCTATTAACAAGCCCTTGAATAGAAGCTTTTGTTGAAGATAAATCAATTAAAATTTGCTTTGACTCTGTGGATGATTTTACAGCACGCGAATTAACCTCTACTGCTAAATCACGCATATCGGATAGCGCTTCTGCTGTTTCTTGTACAGCTACAGCTGAAGCATCCGCACCTTCTGAAATATGTCCAACTGTTTGTGCGATACTCTCTGCCTTATAAGAAGCAGATTTCGTTTGCTGAGATAACTCACCAATTGTATTGTTTGTAATTTCAAAGTTACTTTCAATGCCATCTACCATGACTCTTAAATTATCTAACATGCGCTGAAATGCTTCTGCTACAGAGCGAATTTCATCGGTTGTTTTTGGCATCTCAACATCTTGTCCGATTTTCCCTTCAGCAACGCGTGTTGCCGTCTCCTCTAAACGTTGTAAAGGGCGAACTAATACTATGCCAAAAACTCCGGCTAAAATACAAGACCATGTAATTCCTAATGCATATGTAATAAGTTCAAACAGTTTACGATCTACATTTTCAAAAAACATCGGTTGAATAAATTCGATGAAAACAAAACTTGTCGAATATGTTATTAAAGCAAGTGCACCTACAAATAGTACTAATTTTTTTCGCAAGCTAAAACCTTTACGTTTACTGTTCATTCAATTTACAAGCCCCTCTCCATTTTTGCTTGAAGTGCATCAATTAAACGCTGTAGTTCATAAAATGTTTGTTTATATGTACTTAAATCACCACCATATGGATCTGATACATCTTGAGCAGAATAAGGTGTTACAAATTCTTTTAATGTAAATGTCTTTTCAGCAGCTGACTCAAAAGTACGGATGACCATCTCTTTATGGGCATAGGTCATTGTTAAAATTAAATCAGCCCATTCGATATCATCCACATTTACTTGTCGAGAAAAATGTGTATGTGGAATATTTTCCATATTTAAAACTAACTGAGCGTTTTCTGACATTTCGCCACCTTCAAGTGCAAAAATACCCGCAGAACGAACTTCAACATTTTGTAATTGCTTAGCTTTCAGAATCCACTCTGCCATCGGACTTCTGCAAGTGTTACCTGTACAAACAAAATATATTTTCATAAACATTCACTCTCTCTTTTATTGTCAAGTCAATCCTTCATCATACATTAACGCCATACCGCTAATATGCTCATGCCAATTAATATTATCCCTGCTAACATTTTAAAAATACTACCATTTAAGAAGGATTTTTTTGAAATGACTAAAGCCATATAAGATAGTACAAAAGCAGCAATACCTGCACTTAAAATAAATAAATATTCTTGTAAATTCAGCATACCAAAAGAAACGCTAACTGAAAAGGTGTCTAAGCTAGTTGCAATTGCCAAAATTGGTAAAGAAATCTGAGGTAAACGTTGATTCTTACTAGATAATAGCAACTGAAGTCCTATACAAAATAATAATATAGCAGAAATATATTCTGACCAATCTGTTATAATGTTCCCTACCCAACTCCCAAAATGAAACCCAATTAAAGGAAACAACATATGTAAAATGGCTGTCCACAATGCTAATAAAAAGCGTTGTGATACGTTTGGCATTAGTAAATATAACGCTACTGCATCAAAAGACATAACCATTCCCATTATTATTTCTTCCAAATATCTGCCCTCATCTCTTCTATACATGTCCTTCATTTTATGTTTTCAGTCTTAAAAATATCCAAATTATGAATTATATAAAATAACTATGGAGAATGAACAAAAATAAATCTTAATATTTTTATTTAGCTAGTTTATTTTCGTTGCGCCAACGTGCTTTCCTGGAGGGCGTTCGACAAGCCGCTTCACTCGGAGTAAAGTAAAAATCAAAAAGAGTTATTCAACAACCCGATGAGACATCGATTCATTGAACAACTCTTTGGTTTTTATAATATTTAATTATTTGTAAAACCATTTACCGCCTGCCGCTTTTTCTAATCGGTTCATGATAGCAACTCCGACACCTTGCGTTTCTGTGACAGTAGCTAAAATAATAGTTGCCTCCGTTTTATCGCAAGCGCGTAACGCTTCATATAGTCCAGCACTCATGGCCATCGTATCCCCATCTTGACCGTATGTAAAGAAATACTCAGCGCCGCTATTGGCAAAACTTTGCGGTGCTATTAATGCTACACGATGTCCTTCTTGTTGTAACTGACGAATCGCTTCTGCTACTCGATTGTCTGGCTCCAATAAATAAACAGGTGCTTCTGGAGCATAATGCGTATACTTCATCCCCGGAGCTTTCGGAGTTGAATCTAGCTTTTGTTCTTGCTTTGTCGGTTGTATGACGGGTCCAATAACTGCTTCTAGCATTTCTTTTGTGACACCACCAGGTCTTAAAATAACCGGTGTTTCTAATGTAACATCAAGCACTGTAGACTCAATACCAATTCCCGTTGTACCACCGTCTAGTATGCAAGGTATGATTCCATTCAAATCTTCTGCAACATGCTCTGCTTTTGTTGGTGAAGGCTTACCGCTACGATTCGCACTTGGAGCAGCAAGTGGTTTTTTTATTTGACGTAATAACTCAAGAGCTACAGGATGACTTGGCATACGTAAACCAACTGTTGACAACCCTGGTGTAACGCTTTTTGCCAAAACATGTGGCTTCGCTTGCATTAGAATTGTTAATGGTCCTGGCCAAAAAGCCTCCATACATTTCTTTGCCACTTCAGGTACTTTTTCAATATAAAGATCCACTTCTTCTATCGTTCCTATATGAACGATTAAAGGATTATCAGCAGGACGACCCTTCGCAGCAAATATTTTTTTTACTGCCACTTCGTCTGTCGCAACTGCCCCTAGTCCATAAACTGTTTCTGTAGGGAATGCAACGACTTCACTATTATTTAATAAATCCACAGCTTGTGCATAACTTTTCTCATTATTCACGAAATTATCCACATGTATAATTTTTGTTTCCATTTGTCATTCCCCTTTTTCACTCGTTCGCGTTAATGTTATACACATATTGTTAATAAATTGGTATTCAATGTGCATAAGTTTTCAGAAAATGTGCATAACTTTCACACTAGTTTTTTCTTTAGCCACTCGTAAATCAAAAACTTCTTTTTCTGTTTTTCCTTCTCACTCTGTTGCTGACAAACCGTTGGGAATGCTGAACAAAACCAGTTATCCCCACGCCCACTTCCGATTGTCAAAATGACAGAATTGTATAAATTTTGGGGATAAAAATTACTTTCGGCGTACTTAGGTGGAATTAAGTTATCCCCAATTTTCACTTCTATATCGTATTGTGCATAATATTTGTTAATAAAATGAGTAAGCTCGTTAAACAGTACGTCTTTTTCTACAACATGTGGATAATCATTTGAAATTTTAGCGAATACCGGTTGCAAGTTCGTCACTAATTCATTTTTTAGCTGTTGATCTTCTTTCATATTACTATTTGCTATTACACGAAACATAACGGGCTGTTCCTTTTGCTCTTGCCATTGTTGGCCGTATTCCAAAAAATAAGGAATAGCTTGTAATAGCGTATAGCAAAGCAACCCGTAGCAAATGTATCGAACAATCACAAAAATAGATACTTGTTTTCTAGCAATTTGATAATCTTCTAACATATAATTCCCTCCTTGCCTCTCATCATGGGCAAGAAAGGGAAATTTTATTCATGAATCGTACAAAAAACGATTCTATCTTTTTTGTTAATATCTTTTACGATTTCTATTTCGGCTTGTGGAAAATGTGTAGCGAAAAATTGTGCTACTGCTTCCCCCTGTGTATAACCTATTTCAACACCTATTAATGCTGGGCGATTCATTAACTGTGGTAAATTTTCTGCAAGCTTCCGATATAAAATAAGACCATCCTCTTCTGCAAAAAGTGCCGTATGAGGTTCATGCTGTAATACGACATCAGACATAAACTCAGCCTCATGAAAAGCAATATAAGGTGGATTCGATAATACAACATCCCATTTTTCTTGTGCAATAGGGGCTGTTAAATCGCCTAACCTAAAATCTACATCCGCTTGCAAACCTTTTGCATTTTGCTGTGCTGTTTGAAGTGCAGCTTGTGAAATATCGGTTGCAACAACTGCAGCATTTGGCCATTCGAGTTTCATCGTGACAGCTATTGCACCACTACCTGTCCCAATATCAGCAAGCTTGATCGCTGATTCTTTACCAAATAGCTTTGACATACGAGAAGTAGCGCCCACAATTAATTCCTCTGTTTCTGGTCGAGGGATTAAAACCGATTCATCTACTTGAAATGTTCGTCCGTAAAACTCTTCAACACCTGTAATATACTGCACTGGCTTTCCGTCGACATGTGCTTGTAGCATACCATCTAGTAAAGCTTGCTGCTCTGGTAATATTTGTTCTTGCATTTTCATCATCAAGCCTGAATAATTTGTCCCTAAAACATGCTGGATTAATAAACGCGCCGCTGTTTCCTCTCGCCCATGCTCGACTAAAAAAGAAGAAGCCCGGCGAAGGACTTCAAAAATAGTGTTATGCATCTTCATTTAATCTCGCTAATTTTGATGCTTGTTCTTCTAAAATTAACGCATCAATGACTTCATCTAATTTTCCTTCGATAATTTGATCAAGTTTTTGAATAGTTAATCCAATACGGTGATCTGTAACACGATTTTGTGGATAGTTGTATGTGCGAATACGTTCAGAACGATCCCCAGTACCAACTGCAGATTTTCGAGTTGCATCGACTTCTGCTTGCGCTTCACGCATATACATATCCGCTACACGAGCACGAAGAATTTTCATTGCCTTTTCACGGTTTTTGATTTGTGAACGCTCATCTTGCATCGATACCACAACCCCTGTTGGTAAGTGAGTCATACGTACAGCTGACATCGTTGTATTAAC
The DNA here is from genome assembly GCA_002360295.1 of Planococcaceae bacterium UBA3370. GTDB lineage: Bacteria > Bacillota > Bacilli > Bacillales_A > Planococcaceae > Metasolibacillus. Next base: position 9,227 of record DEQI01000092.1, on the reverse strand, counting down.
CGATTGCCCACCTGCCCCAGATGATGCAAATGTATCGACACGAATATCTTTTTCATGAATTTCTACGTCTACTTCTTCCACTTCAGGTAAGCATGCTACTGTAGCTGTAGACGTGTGAATACGACCTTGTGATTCCGTTGCTGGTACACGTTGTACTCGGTGCGCTCCATTTTCATATTTGAATTTAGAATAAGCACCTTGGCCGTTAATCATAAAGATAACTTCCTTATAGCCGCCCATTGCATTCGGCGTTGCTTCCATAATTTCGATTTTCCAGCCTTGTGTTTCCGCATAACGAGAATACATACGGAACAAGTCGCCTGCAAAAATATTCGCTTCGTCACCACCAGCAGCTCCGCGAATTTCCATAATAACGTTTTTGCTATCGTTCGGGTCTTTTGGAATTAATAAAATGCGGAGTCGTTCTTCTAACTCTGGGATTTGTGCATTAAGCGTGTTGAACTCTTCCTTCATCATCTCGAACATTTCTGGATCTTTTTCCATATCCATCATTTCACGAGCATCCGCAAGCTGTTCTTTTACGCTCTTATATTCACGATAAACATCCACCATTTCCTGAATGTCTGACTGCTCTTTTGAGTATTCACGTAATTTTTTACTATCACTTACGATATCCGGATCGCTCAGTAGTTCGTTAAGTCTTTCGTAGCGATCTTCAACCGCTTGTAGACGATCAAACATGTTATTCACCTCTATATAAAGTTTGCTTTTTTATAAGAAAAACGGAAGCGCCCCGTTTTGCCCCGACAAGCGCTGGATGGCTCACAACAGAAAGCTTCTTTTCCGCTTTCGGTTGAGGGACAGAAGCGACCTCGAGGGGCTGGGCGCTGGAGCTAGACAATGTTCAAACTCCAGTATTTTTGCCTATTATATATATACACCTATATCAGTATAAAGAAATTCGTGCTTGCTTGCTACTTTTTTTGTTATCATGCGATTTATAGAGGTGGATTTCCATGGCATTTTCGGCATACAGGATAATAGGTGTCATTACCACCTATTTGGATTTGATCCCCTGTATAAATAGGCTTGCCATTTTCATCTACCCGTAAATTCATCGTCGCTTTTTTATGACAAAAAGTACAAATTGTTTTCATTTCTTCAATTTTATCTGCATGGATGAGCATGTAACGACTTCCTTCAAATAATTCATTTTGGAAATCATTTTTCAACCCGAAGCACATTACTGGGATATTGAGTTCATCTACTATTTGCGTCAATTGCAAAACATGCTCTTTTTTCAAAAATTGTACTTCATCAATTAATATACAGTATGGTTTTTCTTCGTAATTTTTTACATAGTCAAAAATATTTGTATCATCGAAAATGGCGATTGCTTTACGGCGAAGACCGATACGACTAGATACAAAACCGATTTCATCTCTTGTATCAATGCCTGATGTAAAAATTAGAACCGGTTTGTTTTGTTCTTCATAATTATGTGCAACTTTTAAAATTTCAATTGATTTACCACTGTTCATTGCTCCGTACTTGAAAAATAATTGCGCCATAAGATGTCCCCACTTTCTATTTAAATCCATTAGCTATTTTAGTATTTTAAAATTTTCTTTTACTTATTCTGAATGATAAGACAGATATTATATTTATGGTGGTCACATTCATATGCTGTCATCCTCGTCACAAAGGGGGCGTCCAAAAACCTTTCGGACGCCCCCTTTGTAAAGATGTTCCATTAATTTTAAATGCCTACCAATCAACAGAGGAATGGCAGGCATTTGAAAGGTCTTATTTGTTAAGACCGTATTTTTTGTTGAAACGATCAACACGTCCGTCAGCAGACGCGAATTTTTGACGACCTGTGTAGAATGGGTGACATTCGTTACAGAATTCGACAACGATTGATTCTTTTACAGAACCAGTTTGGAATGAGTTACCGCAAGAGCAAGTTACTGTTGCAGTTTTGTAATCTGGATGAATTCCTTGTTTCATATTCGTTTCTCCTCTCGCCCTGAACCATCTGGAACAGAGTATTATCGAACTGCACCTTACATAGCCCGAATATGCCAGCTACATATGTGCACGTTTCACACGTAAAGATTATAGCAACTAATAAATCTAAATGCAACATCCAAAATAGATTTTTTGAAATCTTGTTTTATTTAAACTCAAATAAGTAATGGAATGGATTATAGTAATCCTTTACCTTTTGTTGCTCTTTTCATATCTTCGTTTAATTTATCGAAGAATTCTTCGTTCGTTTGTGTTGTGCGTAATTTACGTAAAAACTTCTCTGCAAAGTCCGCAGAATCACTAAATGTTTTACGGATGGCCCATAGCTTATCAAGCTGATCCTTCTGAATAAGAAGTTCTTCCTTACGAGTTCCTGAACGGCGAATATCTAATGCAGGGAAGATGCGGCGCTCAGCTAAGCTACGATCTAAATGCAATTCTAAGTTCCCTGTACCTTTAAATTCCTCGTAAATCACTTCATCCATTCGGCTACCCGTATCTACTAGGGCTGTCGCTAAAATTGTTAAGCTACCGCCTTCTTCAATATTACGTGCGGAACCGAAGAAACGCTTTGGACGATGGAAAGCTGCCGGGTCAATACCACCGGATAACGTACGGCCACTAGGTGGAATAACTAAATTGTATGCACGCGCAAGACGAGTGATTGAATCCATTAAAATAATAACATCACGTTTATGTTCTACTAGACGGCGAGCGCGTTCAAGTACAATTTCTGCTACCTTCACGTGGTTTTCAGGTACTTCATCAAACGTAGATGAAACAACATCTGCTTTTACTGAACGTTCGATATCCGTTACCTCTTCAGGTCGCTCGTCGATTAGTAATACAATCAACTCTGCCTCTGGATAATTTGTTGTAATTGCATTCGCAATTTCTTTTAACAACGACGTTTTACCTGCTTTTGGAGGCGCAACAATTAAACCACGCTGACCAAAACCAACAGGTGCAATTAAATCCATAATACGTGTAGATAATTTTGTCGCCGTTGTTTCTAGTTTAATTTGACGGTCTGGATATAGCGGTGTAAGAGCAGGGAAATGCACACGCTCTTTCGCGATTTCTGGATCCTCTCCATTGACCGCATCTACTTGCAATAATCCATAATATCGTTCATTTTCTTTCGGTGGTCTTACTTTCCCCGATACTTTATCCCCATTACGAAGATCGAAACGGCGAATTTGTGATGCCGAAATATAAATATCTTCTTTAGATGGTGAGTAGTTAATTGGGCGTAAGAAGCCAAATCCTTCTTGTGATACGATTTCAAGTACGCCTTCCATGAAGAAAAAGCCTTCTTGTTCAGAACGCGATTTTAAAATCGAAAAAATTAATTCTTTTTTCGTTAGTTTGCTATAATATGAAATTTTGTAATCACGCGCAAGAGAATATAACTCTTTAAGCGTCATATTTTCTAATTGAGCAATTGTAAGAGCTGCCATATTAGGACCCCAGTCTTTTTAAATTTTAGTTTTTTAGGAAATCTTTGAAGTGGAAGAAGATGAAGCTGTCTATGTAATACTTAACTTATTAGACAGCCTCATGATAATTATAAGAAGTTATTTTGTGTAAGTTGGTTTTTTCTCGATGCTATGACGACCTTCTATAAAACGAACAGTTCCTGATTTCGCACGCATAACGACTGAATGCGTTAAAGCATATGCACCTTTATATTGGACACCTTTTAGAAGCTCGCAATCTGTTACTGCAGTTGCTGCAAAAATTGCATCGTCTCCTTTTACTAAGTCTTCCATATAAAGCACTTTATTGACGTCAATACCCATCTTTTCACAGCGTTCTAGCTGTGCTTCATCTTCTGGAACGAGCTTTGCCTGGAAGTCACCACCTAAACATTTCAATGCTACAGCAGAAATAACGCCTTCAGGAGCTCCACCTGTACCGAACATAATATCGATTCCTGTTTCGTCAAATGCTGTATTAATAGCTGCACCAACATCGCCATCTTGAATAAACTTAATGCGAGCGCCAGCTTCTCTAATTTCATCGACAATTGCTTGGTGGCGTGGTCGATCTAATAGAGTTGCTACGACATCAGAAATATCTTTATTTTTTGCTTTTGCTACTTGTAAAAGATTATAGGTTACTGACGCATTAATATCTACTTTTCCAGCGGCTTCTGGGCCAACAGCAATTTTCTCCATGTACATATCTGGTGCGTTTAATAAGTTGCCACGGTCTGCAATTGCCAGTACAGTCATAGCGCCATTTGTCCCTTTTGCAACGATGTTCGTTCCTTCTAAAGGATCTACAGCGATATCTACTTCTGGACCTCCGTTACGCAATCCTAATTCTTCGCCAATATATAGCATTGGTGCTTCATCCATTTCGCCTTCACCAATCACGACTTTTGCATGCATCGGTATTGTATCGAACATGGCGCGCATGGCTGTTGTTGCTGCATCGTCTGCTTCGATTTTTTGTCCACGTCCCATCCATTTAGCAGATGCGATAGCCGCTGCTTCTGTTACGCGTACTACTTCCATTGATAAACTACGTTCCATGTTTCATTTGCCTCCTGATCGGTATCATTTACCGAAAGTTTGCCTCTTATTGTAAACATACTGCATTGTAAACGAGAGACGATTGTTTAATAATCTACTTTTTGCTTTGTTTGTACAATTGTTTCTCGGCGAATATCTGCCCCAAGCGCACAAAGTTTTTCTATAAGTGAGCTGTATCCACGCTCAATATGATGAATATCGTGAATGACAGTTTCACCTTTTGCAAGGAGCCCTGCCAATACAAGGGCAGCACCTGCTCGTAAATCTGTTGCTGTTACAGCCGAACCTTCTAACTTTGTCGGACCTTTAATTATAGCTGTATTCGCTTCAACCCGTGCATTCGCATTCATACGACGGAGTTCATCAATATGCTTAAATCGAGCGGAATAAATCGTATCCGTTACTTTCGATGAACCTACCGCTTGCGTCATTAGGACGGATAGTGGCTGCTGTACATCTGTAGGAATTCCAGGGTAAACGAGCGTTTTCACATCCACTGCCTGCAAACTCGCTGGTCTAGGTACGAAAATACTTTCTTCCCCTTCTTCTACTTTTACACCCATTTCTCGTAGCTTTGCTGTTACCGCTTCTAAATGGAGAGGAATAACATTGTCAATCGTGACACCGTCGCCTATTGCCGCTGCCATAATCATAAATGTTGCCGCTTCGATTCTATCCGGGATAATGGTATGATTCGTACCGTGAAGTTCTTCTACGCCCTCGATACGAATAACACTTGTACCTGCCCCTTTAATATTGGCTCCCATATTTGTCAGTAAAGTGGCCACATCAATAATTTCTGGCTCTTTCGCAGCGTTTTCAATCACTGTACGCCCTTTTGCACGAACAGCAGCAAGCATAATATTAATCGTTGCACCGACACTTGCAACGTCTAAATATATTTTAGCACCAATGAGCTCATCTGCGCGTAAATAGATTGCACCATGCTCATTTGTCACTTTTGCTCCTAATGCTTCGAAACCTTTAATATGCTGATCAATCGGGCGTGGGCCTAAAAAGCAGCCTCCTGGTAAACCAATAACTGCTTTTTTGAACCGGCCTAACATCGCGCCCATTAAATAATAGGACGCTCTTAGTTTTTTCACATTCCCATTTGGTAGAGGGATCGCTGTCATATTTGTAGGATCAATCGTCATTTGACCATTGTCAAAAGAGACCTCTCCCCCTATTTCTTCTAATAGCGCTTTTAAAGTCCATGCATCAGAAATTTCCGGAATTCCTCCAATAGTGACGGAAGAATTCGCCAGGATTGAAGCTGGGATTAAAGCAACTGCACTGTTTTTTGCACCACTTACTTTTATCGTACCTTGTAGACGTCGTTCTCCTGTAATTTTATATACATCCATAACGGTTCTCCCTCATTATTATTGGAAAGTTTTCAAAAGAATCTACTGTTATTATTGCCCCTGGCGTTTCGACCAATCCGCTAAAAAGCCTTCGATTCCTTTGTCTGTTAATGGATGGTTAAATAATTGCTTTAACACTTTAAATGGTGTTGTCGCAATATGCGCACCTGCTAACGCTGCATCTGTAATATGTTGTGGGTGACGAATCGAAGCAGCAATAATTTCTGTTTTAATATTATGGATAGCAAAAATCTGAGCAATTGTTGAAATTAACTCTACCCCATTATGCCCAATGTCATCTAAACGCCCTAAAAACGGCGATACATATGTTGCCCCAGCGCGAGCTGCTAATAATGCTTGGTTAGCACTGAAAATAAGGGTTACATTTGTTTTAATCCCTTTTTCAGAGAAATATTTACATGCTTTTAACCCTTCCGGTGTCATCGGCAATTTTACCGTAATATTTGGATGAATCGCTGCAAGCTCTTCTCCTTCTTTTATCATGCCTTCTGCATCTAAAGAAATAACTTCGCCACTTACTGAGCCATCAACAAGTTCAGCAATTTCTTTTAAACGACCATGGAAAGATACGCCTTCTTCTTTAGCAACTAATGATGGGTTCGTCGTCACACCAGAAAGAATTCCCCATGAATAAGCTTCTTTTATTTCTTCAAAATTTGCCGTATCGATAAAAAATTTCATATACAAAATCCTCCTACACTATCAATAAATGTTAAAATCCCGATATCAAAAATCAAGAGAAGGTCGATTGAACACAATCAGACACTTCCCCTGCATTAGTTTACTTACAAAAAGGGAATAAATCCCTTTTTCCTTATATTATGCTTTTTGAGAACTGCCGAATTCGCGCATTTTTCCAATTACAGTTGTTTTAATAGCCTCACGAGCAGGCGCTAAATATTTACGTGGATCATACACTTTTGTATCATTTGCTAACACTTCACGAATCACTTTTGTTGC
>DEQI01000092.1:0-2270 GCA_002360295.1 Planococcaceae bacterium UBA3370 | reverse complement strand
GTTGGGATACCTGTTCCACCGTGTAATACTAAAGGAACGTCTGTAAGGTTAGAGATTTCTTCCATTTCCGCAAAACCTAAGTTTGGTTCCCCTTTATATGGTCCATGTACTGAGCCTAAAGCTGGAGCTAAGCAGTCAATACCTGTTGCGCCTACTAAATTTTTGCATTCAGTAGGGTTTGCATACAGTATACCGCCAATCACGCCATCTTCCTCTCCACCAACAGTACCTAACTCTGCCTCAACAGATACGTTGCGAGCATGAGCGTAATCAACAACTTCTTTTGTAATGCTAACGTTTTCGTCATATGGATGATGAGAAGCATCTATCATAACAGATGTAAATCCAGCATCAATTGCTTCTTTACACTTTTCAAAGCTTGAGCCATGATCTAAATGAATAGCTACTGGTACTGTAATATTATAAGATGCTATTAAGCCTTTCACCATATGTACTACCGCTACAAAGCCACCCATGTATTTAGCTGCACCTTCTGATACCCCTAAAATAACTGGTGATTTTTCTTCTTCAGCTGCTAGTAAAATCGCTTGTGTGAATTCTAAGTTATTAATATTAAATTGCCCTACAGCATATCCTTCAGCTTTTGCTTTGATTAACATTTCTTTCATTGAAACTAATGCCATTATGATAATCCTCCTCGGATGTTGAATAAATTTTTTGGTAAAACACTCTTTTTTTATCATATCAAAAATAGGTATTATTCGCCACTGCCTAAGAAGGGCATTTTCGATTAGGCGTTAATTATTTTATTTATTTCATCCCGTACTTCAAATATATTAAATGGTTTGGTAAAATATTTAACCACACCAAGCTCTATCGCTTCATCTATTGCTTCTTGTTCACCATATGCAGTCATCATAATGACAGGAACTTGCTTATTTTTTTCTTTTAAATGTTTTAATATTTCAATACCACTCATTCCTGGAATTTTCATATCAAGCAATACACAGTCTATTTTTTCTTTATCAAAAGTATGTAGTGCTTCAATGCCATTTGCCGCCAAATAAGTTTGGTAACCTTCCTTTTTAAAGACTTCGTTTAATAACAAACGGATTCCCTGTTGATCATCAACAATTAATATTCCCTTCATCATAAATATTCCCCTTATTTTCTAATATTCATAAGTAATATATACTATCATTTATTCTATTTTCCTTCTTACTCCTTACACTATTTGTCGTTTTGCAATTTAAGTAGGGCAAAACTATAATGTAAATGAGGTGGATTTATGTCTAAAATTTTAACTACTCAGTTGACTGGACTATTGCAAAGGATAAATCAAAAAGAAGAAGATTCAATCGAGGATACAGCGCGATTATTAGCTCAAGCCGCTATTGGACAGGGCAATATTTACTTCGCGTGTTTTGGGGAAATGGAAGGTGTAGCATTAAATGCTATTTCCTCAGCAGATCCTATGTGTAAAGTATTGCGTTTAACATCTGACACGATCTTAACAGATGTTGACCGTGTTTGTATTTTCACACGTTCCGCGAACGATTTGCAAGCACTTGCTCTTGCAAATAAGTTGAATGAGGATTTTATCCCATTTGCAGCTGTTGCTAGCGAACCAGCCAATGAGGATAATCCATTAAGTGAGCTTGCTTATACGTATATTAGCTTACATGTAAAAGGTGGTATTTTACCCCACCCTACTAAGCTCGGTGAACGAATTGTCATGCCACATTTAATGGCTGCTTTATTCATATACGAAGCAATCAAATTACAATATGACGAAATGATTGCTGGAGATGAAGACCTAGGAGAAAATTCAACAATTTCTCCATTTGCGTAATGTATTAGTCCTATGGTGTTCCTATCATAGCGGTACTATCTTTACTTCCAAAGAGAATGACTGTTAACTTAAATTCAAGGTTAATTTTCGTCTAGCCTGTGTGCTTCTCTCATAGCGTCCGATAAATCGCAGGGAGCAGGCACAACGGTCATGAAGCCTTTATTAAAGGATGATGATTTTTTTAGCTTAGCCTTTGTTCCTTTACTACCCTTGCTACACTCCAATCGACACATTTGTTCCTCGACTTTTTGTGAGAGCTATTTTATCTAATAGGCGCATGTTACTGATTCTTCAATAACATGCGGTAGATATCTAGCAAAATGTATTGTCCAGAAATATTTATTAGTAATTATTAGTACATGAAACAGAGAGCGGCGAATGTAGCTGACGGCTGCGCCTTTCGCTACAGAGCAAAGCTTCCTGCGGGAATAGCAGTCTTTTTCTGTGACGAAAGCGG
>DEQI01000089.1:6281-9165 GCA_002360295.1 Planococcaceae bacterium UBA3370 | reverse complement strand
AGGGTGGTTGTTATGTTAAAAATAAGTCAAATACTATTTGCTATTTTTAGCTTTGGCTTCGCATTGTATGGACTTATTTCAAAAAACTATGAACACAATGGAATTATGTTTTTATTTTTAAGCTTCATGATGTTAGTTATCGGACTCCAAGAAATTCAACAAAACAAAAATTAAGATGCCATTATCTCTATCCTACTTTTTGTACTAGTTTTTTTGGCGTCTATTCTAAGCTTCATATCTATTCAATCATTATGAGTTTTAATTTAAAAAAGTTGAATCTTTTAAGTATGCAATTAGGTTGCTATAAAATAAAAAGGTGAGCAACCTTTTAATAACTAGTTAGTCATTATTGGTCACTCACCCGTTTTCAAGATTATTCTTGAATAGCTGCTTCTAATGCAACATGAATCATGTCATTGAAAGTTGTTTGACGCTCTTCAGATGTTGTTACTTCACCTGTTAAGATGTGGTCAGAAACAGTTAAAATAGATAAAGCTTGACGGCCATATTTAGCTGCTAATGTGTAAAGTGCTGCTGTTTCCATTTCTACAGCTAACACGCCGTAGCGAGCTAATTTTTCATTTTGGTTTTCTTCTGAGTAGAACATATCTGCAGTCATGATATTTCCTACTTGTAGGTTTAAGTTTGCTTCTTTACCTGCATTGTAAGCTTTTAATAATAAGTCAAAGTTTGCAGTAGGTGCATATGAAATACCATTGAAGATGATATCTGTCATTTTTGAATCTGTAGAAGCTGCTTGTGCAATAATTACATCACGCACTTTTACGTCTTTTTGAATAGCACCGCAAGTACCAACGCGGATTAATTTTTTAACACCGTACTCTTCCATTAACTCATTTACATAAATAGAGATAGATGGTACACCCATACCTGTTCCTTGTACAGATACACGTTTACCTTTGTATGTACCTGTGAAACCGAACATATTACGTACTTCATTGTAGCAAGTTACGTCTTCTAAAAATGTTTCAGCAATATATTTTGCACGTAAAGGATCTCCTGGTAATAATACGATGTCAGCAATTTCGCCTTGTTTTGCACTAATGTGAATGCTCATAGTAAAGTCCCTCATTTCAGTTATTTTCACTTCAAATCATACTAGTTTTGTTATGTTTATGCAATTGTTAGACGTCTTGCAATAAAAATTTATAAAACTTACTCAAATTCAAATATTACATCAATTATATTTTTCCTCATAAAGTGCCCATAACTCATCGAAGGCAGAAATCGTTAATAACTCATTACCGTGCATTTCGACGTATAGAGATATTTCCTCAAATGATTCTGAGCTTTTCGGAAAACTATGATCCTCAAAACAAGCCTCTGCAAATCGGACTTTTGGGTCATTCCAATCTCCGCCACGGTGAGTCAATACATACATATAAAAAGTCTTTTTCAAAATGATTACTCCTTTTATTTAAAATTTATGTTAATTTATAGTAAATGTTCAGAAAATAAAGTAAAATGAAAAAACATTCACTATTAAAGGATGGTGGTAAAGTTGATGCTTCGAAGGAAAAAGCAACAAAATACAAAAAATAAAAAAAACATACTACTAAAACAAAAAGAAAGTAAGGACAAACTACAAAGTGATAAAAAAAAGACTAGATTTTACCATTTAATTCGAGGTAGAGTACTACTTATATTTTCCCTTTTGCTCGCTATTATTATTTCAATGCAATTGCTATCTTACACTAATATTACAAGGTTGCAGTCAAGTTTGAGATTATTTGCCGATGAAAACTTACAACAACAAATACAGATAAATAACTTGGCAAGCGACATTGCTAAATTATCAAACTTTGAGCAATCTTACATTATTACTGGGAATGACCAAGCTCTTACTGATTATGAAACAACAAAAAGTAAAATAAATCAAAGCCTTGTTGAGTTGCATACTATTTTAGCAAATCAAGAAGAAGAATTGAAAACATTAACTTATATTCAACAGTTTTATACAACCTATTTAACACACGCTGAAAAAATAATTGATACACGTACAAAATATGGCTTTGAAAATGCACAAAAGTTATTAGAACGCGGTAATGGACAAGTATTAAAAGACTATATTGATTCTTATACTGTTACATTAATCGACCTATTAGAAACAGATAATAAAGAAACAATTAATGAATTAGATTCATTTGCGGATGTTTCGAAACTATCATTCGTTGTATTATCTGGTGTAGCGATGGTGTTAACCATTTCATTTGGCTTTATCTTATTTAAATCCATTCGTCGTAACACTTATTCCATTCATTCTTCCATTTTAGATATCGCCAGTGCGGGTGGAGATTTAACACGCCGAGTGCGGGTAAAAACAAATGATGAATTTGCACTGATTGCTAGCTCAACAAACGTGTTAATCGAGTCTATTTCTTCACTGATCAAGCGTGTTTCAAGCTTAGCTGATCATGTCTCAGGTAGCTCTCAGCAATTAATGGCACTCGCCGATGAAAATGCGCGCACTATAGATGAAATTGCTAATTCTACACATGAAATTGCCGCGGACAGTCATACAATTATAGATCGTATGGGCCTTGCTATTCAAAAAATGCAGCAGCTTGAACAATCTATGTATTCTTTACATAATGAAGCTGAGGAAATGCAGGAAGCTGCAAATGCGATGAAACAAGCGGCTTACGATGGTAGCGAGTCTGTTTCACAGTCATCTAATGTCATCATGACAATTGAGGAAACAATGGCTAGTACAACAGAGACAATCGAATCATTAGGTCAAAAATCAGATGCCATAACGTCTATTATCAGCACGATTACTGCGATTTCCCAGCAAACGAATCTACTCGCGTTAAATGCAGCTATCGAGGCAGCACGTGCTGGTGAACATGGTCGTGGATTTGCT
>DEQI01000089.1:0-6178 GCA_002360295.1 Planococcaceae bacterium UBA3370 | reverse complement strand
AAATCCATTATCCAACAAAATCATGAAGGCGTTCAATCCGTTATTAGAGGTGTTGAAGTAACAAATGAAACCAATACATCCCTTGAAAATATTTTGAAACAAACGGAACGAACGACTTCCATAATTAGTCGTATGGTTGAACAAATTGATGTCACGCTCAATTACAGTAATGAAGTAGCGGCATCTTTCGTGGAAGTGAATGCGATTGCTGAAAATACAGCATTAAGCACTGAAACGAGTGCTTCGTCTGCCATTCAAGGCTCCGCATCGATGCAAGAAATAAATGCTGCAACTACTGAACTTGCGAAACAAGCAGATGGGTTGCGAAATGTCGTAAGTGAGTTTAAAGTTTAAAATATATCTAGAATATACAAAAGCGCTTCACTGTGCTCTTTTATAGCTGATACGCTTAGTCATATGTATATTTTTTATGAAAATCCAGGGACTACCGGATCGAATTGTGATTCCAAAATCCCCGAAACGCAAATCAATTTTTCTTAATGTAAAAACAGCATTTTTTCTCATTGAGATCATGCTGTTTTTCTGTTTGTCACAACTTTAACTTGTTTTTTTCATTTTGAAGTCATAAAATAACTCGACTATATTCTTATAGATAATTCGTTCCTCAATGTTAGGCAATTTTAAAGCTTTTTGTTGCAAGTCAATCAATAACTGATCTGCATTTTCTTCCCTAACCTCGAATATTTGAGCTAAATCATCCAATATAAGCTTTGCAGTTGAACTTCCAATCTTATTCATTTTGATACGTAAAAATAACACATATAGTAAATGTGTAAGCTTTTTTTGTTGATCCATATAGTTTTGTGATTCTTTGATTTCCAATGTTTCATTATTTAGTAAAATACGATCCTCAATTAATGCGGATACTGCAAATAAGTTATGGATTGTATGCGTATTTGAAGGATTTTTTAAATAATGATACACCTCATACATTAAGGTTCTAGAAGTTTCTTTGTACATTTTGACCAAATGAGCTGTGCCGGACTTGATGCTGTGTGGGAAAAGAAGATTATTAGCAAGCATCCCTAAAAGGGTTCCTGCAACTACATATATGATTCGGGTAATGGTTAAAACTTCAAAGTCACCTGTTAATGAAGCAGAACCTAATGCAGATACAGTAACTGTAAAGACAATATTAAAATAGGAGACGGCATAGCTATTTAAATAACCAGCTAACAATACAATAAATGATCGAACAGCTGTGTCGGTCACTATACTAAACAGCAAGAAGACAACGGTCACTCCGGCTAGTGTGCCTAAAATCCGTTTACCAAACCTCTGCTTAGCTTGTTCTAAGTAGGGTTGAGTAACAGAAAATATGGTGAAAGCAATCCATTTTCCTTCCGACAAATCGAAATACTCGGAGATAAACATTGTAATTGATATTAAAATACTTAATCTCATTGCATACGTAAAACGTACAGATTCCCGACTAAAATTATTGAAATGATTATATAAGCTTGTAAAGTTAAATGGGATATTGATTAATTTTTCTACTTGATTCAAGTCTTTTTTATTGCTTGTTTGAAGTTCCATCAGTAATTCTTTTAGTAAACAAAATTCACTCGCTAATTCATATAAATATAATGATTTATTTTGTTGAACTAAAAATGAAGTATGAGGTGGAGAAATCCTCTTTTCAATAATAGCTTTAATGTACTCCAGTTCAATTTGAATGTCATCGCGAATTTGCGTAGAGATTTCCTCATTTGATATTTTTTTGAGTAAAAAATATAGCTTTTCCAGGCAAACAGATATTTTTAACCATATCCGTCCTTCCTTAGTAAAATAATATCCCTTTGCACGACGAGAATAAACGATTTTCCTGATCTCTTTTAGAGAGGTTTCGATAGAATGATTTAACTCTAAATCATCATTTTGCAATTTTAATTTCGTTATTAAATTATTACAAATTGAAATAGTATATTTATTCCCTACTTTTGCTAGTTTGTTTTTATTGAAAAGTATTTGAGTAAGCATAACTAGTACAATTCCAGTTGCTAGAGCGGCTAGTCGATTAGGAAGAAGTTCTAAAGTAACAGGTGTATTTAAAATAAATAAATATTGCAAACCGAATGCGATATATAAAGGTTTTTTAACATTATAGGTGAAAAAGTAACCGACAATGAACATAGAGATAAAATTCAAACCGATTCCCAGCCACATATTTTCTGCAGATATAAAAGCAAAAATACCTTGTAGTAGATTGACGGTTAAGAGACCAAAGAAATTTCTCCATAAATTTATTGTTAAATCTCGTTCAAAATACATGAGTATCATTATCACAGTTGTGACACCAATTAGTACGTTTTCTTCATGAAATATCATTTTGAACACTGTCACAAAAACGATGACAAAGATAAATATAATTGTTTTTGATATGATAAGTTTTTTCATTAAAAACCAACTTTCATCTTTATACAAAATTTAATTTTCCCTCTATTTTATAAGTGTACAGAGTCTATTCTCTTATGTTTTACTTATATGCAATTTTTATAATTGTTTATTGAATTTTGTCTTGAAATAGATGAAGTAAGGTGTGATTTTCAGTTTTACCGAGATTGAATTATGTACTCTTAGTAAAAAATGCTGGTTGACCTAATTAACTTGGTCAACCAGCATTTTTATTTAAAAAGCTTCAAATAATCGCTATACCCTTGCTGTTCTAGCTCGCTAACCGGTACAAAACGCAACGCCGCCGAGTTGATGCAGTAGCGTAGTCCCCCTAGCTCTCTTGGTCCATCCGGAAAAACGTGCCCTAAATGGGAATCTGCTGTTTTACTACGTACTTCTACTCGACGCATTCCATGAGATGTATCAAAATGCTCTGTTACTTCTTGTGTTTCTATCGGCTTAGAAAAACTTGGCCAGCCGCAACCTGCATCAAACTTATCAAGAGATGAAAACAATGGCTTGCCGGATACGATATCAACATATATACCTTCTTCAAAGTGCTGATCATATTCATTGCGATGTGGTGGCTCTGTTCCGTTTTGCTGTGTGACATAGTATTGCATTTCAGTAAGTTGTTTTAAACGCTCTTCTTTAGTCATTTTTTGTATTCCCCCAATGTTTTTCGATAAATGCTACACGCCCAGACCCGACCGAATATCGATTATAATGCATCGGATTTTTCTTATAATAATATTGATGATAATCTTCTGCTTCATAAAATGGCTTAGCAGGCAATATTTTAACGGCAATCGGTGCTTGAAATTTACCGGATGCTTGCAAGGCGGCTTTGGAACGTTCCGCTATTTCTTTTTGCTCTTCATTATGATAAAAAATGGCGGTAGTATAAGATTCTCCTCGATCATAAAACTGACCACCTGCATCTGTCGGATCAATGAGTGTCCAATACAATTCCACTAATTTTTCATATGGATAAATGTTTGGGTCAAATGTAATTTGCACTGCTTCTAAATGGCCTGTCGTTTCTGAGCAAACTTGTTCATACGAAGGATTTTCTACATGTCCCCCTGTATAGCCTGAAATGACAGATTCAATGCCGGGCTGCTCATCAAAAGGCTTTACCATACACCAAAAACAGCCTCCTGCAAATGTTGCCTTCTCTAACATATTTCATCACCTCTTTGTTGGTACAACTATTTCTAATATTATTTTATCATTCTTCAAATCGATTTCCTTAGCTCGGACTCTTGAACCCGAAGCTATATTAATACGCGATAAATCAACGTAAATTTCTTCTTCATTTGGTCTCACAATCATCCAACTTGGAAAGTCAATAGAATCTTTCATTATTTTTAATACAGTTGATGGATTAATATTGATTTTTCCTACATTAACAGCCGTTTGTTTTAATCGTATATTGCCATTACTTACAATTGGTTCAAAATTCATTACAATTGGTACTGTAATATGAAAAGCAATCAGCTCACTAAACAATTGTATTTGTTCATTTACTTGTATATTTACTGGCAGCTCTGCATTATTCAAATCATCACCTAAATATTGTTTGGCGATGGATTCAAACTCTTTCGCTGTCGTTTCAACAACTAATACATTACCGCTCATTTCCTCTTGTTCTGGGATTGGCACGTCTTCTGATGGTGAAGTCGCCAAATAAACAATGACGATTATTGAAAAAATAATAACCCCAGATAGCATAAAAAAGGCGACTTTCCACTTATTCATCTATTCTCACTCCTCAAATCCAAGCAAACCGTCTGACATTTCTTCAACCCCACATTGTTTCATTGTTATTGCCATTCGCTCTGTCATTTTTTCATAGCCAGCCGCATTAGGATGGAAAAAGTCTGTATGATATACCATATCCTCATTTGTCTCAAATAAATCACTTACTGGTACAAAACATGCATATTCGTCTGTATTTGCTAACAGTTCTATATCACCGTTCCATTCACGAATAATTGATTCAAAAGGTGTTACCTCATCTGTTACGATGGAAAATGGATTGTAGAAACCAATCAAAATAATAGGTACTTCGGAGTTTCTAGCTCTTATTTCAGCTACTATTTTTTCATATCTCGCATTGAAATCGCCACGTTCGGCATCAAACATTTCCTTTCGCAATGAAAATATATCTGATTTCACAATTTTCATTACATCATTTCCACCCATTGTTATGGTAATGAGATCAGCTTGGGCTAATTCTTCATCGTAATGGCCTTTTTCTAACAAAGCTAGAAGCTGGTCGGTTCTTCTTCCTCGTTTCCCACGATTATCTAATTGTACACTTGATATGGCTGGCCACCGTTCTAGCTTTTCCGATAATCGTTGTGTATAACCGTTTTGATTGAATTCATCTCCAACACCTTGTGTTAAAGAGTCACCTAGTGCTAAATAATGAATTTCCCGTGCATCAAGTTCTTTACGGCTCAACCAATCCAATTGAAAAAATTCTTCTAATTTGTCAACAATTAATTCTCTTTTCGTTTGTTCAATATTGATTGTATCCTCTTCTGGAAATGGTTCATTTACTAAACCTAGTGATTTTTCGTACTCTTCAAGTGTTAATGGAGGCTCATCAATTGTTACTGTACAACCGACTAAAAGCAAGCAACTAATCATCCATAAAAGTAGCCTCATATGAACTTCCCCTTTTACCATCTTTCTTTCATTATAATTTTAATATGATTCAAATAAAAGGTACTTGCTCCTTTTTATGAAAAAAACTGTACCAAAAGTAGTAATTTACTTTTAGTACAGTTTCCTTCATTATTCTGCAAAATATACAAAACCAAGTGCACCCTCACCAGTATGTGTACTAATGATAGGAGACGTAAAGGCTAAATCTATGTTCGTGAAGCCAGTTTCTTTAATTAAATCCATTAATGGATTACCTAATGTATCCATACTATTGGCATGAGAAACCCCGACTGCTTTCACTGTTTTCCCTTCTGTATCTTTTTGGAATTGTTCAAATAAATATTTCACAACTTGCTTATTGCTACGTGGTTTCGCTGCGATGGTCACTTCCCCAATATCTAGGTGACCAATCGGTTTAATATTTAGTAAAGAACCGACTATTGCCTTTCCTTTACCAATACGACCACCCTTCACCATATTATCTAGTGTATCGAGTGTCACGAATAATCGAATATTTTTTCTTACTTCATCAAGTCGTGTCACTATTTCATCGACTGTCGCACCTGCATCACGTAAGGCAACTGCTTCTTTTATTTGAAAGGCAAGTCCAAACGAAATATAACGTGAATCAATTACCGTTACATCTGCATTTGACATTTCAGCAGCTTGTCTGGCAGACTGCACAGTTCCACTCATACCACCTGTCATATGAATAGAGATGATTTGATCCCCATCTTTCCCCAATTCATCGTATAATTCTTTAAAAACACCTGGTGCTGGCTGAGAGCTTTTCGGTAATTCCTTAGCATATTTCATCTTTTCCATAAACGATGCAGGCTCTATATCTATTCCATCTAAATATGTATGACCATCTATTTGAATTGTTAATGGTACTATATGAATACCATGCTTTGCAATTTCCTCTTTTGTTAAATCACATGTTGAATCAGTTACAATATGAATTCGTCCCAAAATTGACACATCCTTTATTATCTTCTTACCTATTATAAATAACTTCATTTCCTACTGTAAAGGTGACAAATGTAATGTGAAAAGCAGATGCACCCTGCTTATCCCTAATATTTAC
>DEQI01000041.1:5940-7229 GCA_002360295.1 Planococcaceae bacterium UBA3370 | reverse complement strand
ACTACTGCACTTGAAGTAACGGTCCAACCGGTTTCCTTCAACAAACGTTCCACATCACGATTAGATATGAGATGACGAATATTAGCATCCGTGGCATGGAAAGCTGCGTACAATGCCTGTACCTGTACTGCGAGCTGATGTGCTTGCTGTTCAAGCAGTGTTGGACGCAAATCCCATTCTGCTATACAAATACGTTTTGCCACCTTTCGAGCTATACATAATGTTTCCTTTATTTGCTCTAAAGATGAAAAATAAAGGAGACAATGTGATAAAACGGCCACATCATAAGATTGATGCTCGCCTATAGCAGTAATTGGTGTCTCATAGTCGATTTGCATACGCTTACCCCATGGTGAAGCGAGTAAATGATCACGTGCTTGTCCAAGTGTGATCGGTCCACCGTATTGAGGCTCTGCTGAATCAATTGCATGGACAAACCCGTTCTCTCCAACAGCAGCAGCTAATACGGCTGTTGTATCTCCTTGCCCACAGCCAATTTCTAACACAGACGTACCTTCCTGAATATCAAATGTTTTTACTAAACTCATGCGATGAGTCGTCTGTTTGCGCTGGATTGTATCATCTACACCGTAAATTTTCATACATGCTAAAATGTCATGAATGTTCATATTTCCACTCCTTTTCCATTTTTATTGTATCATTCTAAATGAAATACCCCTATACCCTATGATAAAATAAAAGGTGAAACGGAGGGGTCAAGTGATGAAGTATTTGTATACAGTATTAGCTACTGTTTTTTTATTAGGAGCATGTAGTTCAAATGAGCCTTCTACAACAGAGCATGATGAGGAGGGACATACACATGTAAGTGGCGATATTCAGGAGACAACAGCTGGTGTTGATATATTACCATCCTTTTTAGATAATCAACCTGAAAATATTCGCCTAACGTATCAAGTGGCTGGACAGGCAACGAATATTTTACAATCGATGCCTTGTTACTGCGGATGTGGGGAGTCTGTTGGTCATGGTAGTAACTTAAACTGCTTTATTAAAGAAACAAACGATGATGGCTCTGTCGTATGGGATGATCACGGTACACGCTGTATGGTTTGTTTAGAAATCGCATTACAATCAGCTAAAATGTTCCAGGACGGAATGGAATTAAAAGATATTCGAAATGCAATTGACGATATGTACAAAGAAGGCTATGCCAAACCGACAAAAACGGATATGCCTGCTTAAAATGACAAAAGATTTCTATCTAACGCAGTGGTATAGCGCACGATAGAAATCTCTTTTTTGTTGTGATTTTATGATATTCGCCC
>DEQI01000041.1:0-5829 GCA_002360295.1 Planococcaceae bacterium UBA3370 | reverse complement strand
GCGGGAACACAATTAGCTCTTATTGAACTCAATTTCGTTTTTTGACACCTGTTACTCGTCCAACACTCAATAGTAATCCCTACTGCTGTTCGGGCGCTTGGATACCAGCTACTTCTGCTGCTTGGTGTAATGTACGAACAAATACTTCATTCGGTTCAGCACCAATAATCCCATAGCGATTTTCAAAAACGAAAAATGGTACGCGGGTAACGCCAATTTGTTGCACGTCATATTGATCTCGCTTCACTTCTTCTTCAAAACGATTTGCTGCTAATACATCTGCGGCATCTACCTCATCCAACCCTAGTGTACGAACAACTTCTAACAATGTCTCGTTATGACTTAAATCGAATCCCTGCGTAAAGTAACCGTTCATGATAGCCTCAGTAAATTCTACTTCTTTGTTAAATTGCTTTGCCCATTTCGCTAAACGATGTACATGATGAGTATTCGTTAAAGTCATTTTTTCAACATTATACGTAAGTCCTACTTCCTTTGCTCGCTCCACAATATTTATCGTTAGCTGCTCAATCTTTTCTCGTGACATGCCTTGCTCTAGTAATGAATCCGTATATGACACTGATTGTAACGGTGCATCCGGCGATAATTCGTATGCTTTCATTTCAAATTCAACTTGACCTGAATACCCTGCTTGATCAATCGCCAATTCTAATTCCTTTTTAGCGATATAGCAAAACGGACAAACAAAGTCTGAAAATATTTCGATTTTCATATGTTATCCTCCTAAAACATGTCCACCCAAATTTTAATAGCTGTCACTAAAATTAGTATAGCTAATATGCCTTGTAATAGTTTTGTATTCATCGCTTTCCCTACTCTAGCGCCAAGTGGAGCTGCGATTAGACTTGCAATAATCATAATAAGTGCTGGCCAATATTCTACTTGTCCCGTAATTAATTTCCCGATACTTCCCCCAATGGAGGATATTAATGTAATGGCTAAGCTCGTCGCAATGGTCGTGCGCGTTGGAATTTTTAAAACAACGAGTAATATTGGCACTAATATAAAGCCCCCCGCTGCCCCAACAATACCAGAACTAATACCGACGATAAACGCTAGTACAGCTGCTAATGGTTTATTAAACGTTACTTCATGCAAAGGTTTATCATCAATTTGTTTTTTCGGTACGAACATCATGATGGCTGCAATTGTTGCAAGTAATCCATAAACGACATTCACTGCCCCTTCTGAGAAATATGAAGAGCCAAAGCTACCGATAAAGCTACCTATTACTATCGCTCCACCCATCGTTATAATAAGTGGTTTATTTAAATAGCTCCCTTTCCGATAAGCCCATACACCTGCACTGGAAGCGAATAGAACTTCCACTGCACTGATACCTGATACCTCATGCGCTGAGAATGCCGCTAACCCAAATAACGGTGGAATATAAAGTAACATCGGAAATTTAATAATGGCACCGCCCATGCCAAGCATACCCGATACAAAAGAACCGACGAAGCCGATTAAAAATAAAACAATCATAAACGTCATATCCATTATTTGTTCCTTCTTTCTAAAAGAAAAGCGGGTCTTCGTTTACCGAAACCCGTTACCCCATTACGCCTTTTTAATAAAGAATTTGAACACACCTGCTTCTTCTGACTGCTCTAATATTTCGTGTCCACCTGCATTTGTCCATGCAGGAATATCCGCTAAAGCGCCTTTATCTGTTACATGCACTTCTAAAATTTCACCTGTTTGGATAGTATCCATTGCTTTTTTCGTACGTACGATTGGCATTGGACAAGCTAAACCTTTTGCATCTAAAATTTTTGTACTATTCATGTTGAATTCTCCTCTTCTTATCAATTGTAGCCGACTATTTGCTTGCCTTTTTAGCATAAGGTAAGCATATATAACATTTCATTTAGTGATTAACGTACAGCACAACGGTTTGGGCCAATTTCCATCTCCGTTTGCTCATCATTATCTGGTGTAATTTTCCCCATATTTACTTGACGAATTTGTTGATACGCATTTGGTTGAGGCGGTAAATTATCTGTTACAATACTACGGAATTCCGCTTCATTCTGGATATTTAAACCGTGGTTTTCCGCAAATAAATCACCTAATCGTTTTGCTACTGTACCGTCCGCATTTATCTCTTCAATAATCATAAAGTGTGCTGGTAGAACCATTAAGTCTTGTGCTAAGTAGCGGTAGCGTTTATACAATGTATCATGTAAATCATCTACCCAATCTTCCGCTAATCCAGCTAAGTCTGGGCGACCGATTGAATCAATAAATAAAATATCACCTGTTAATAAATACTTTCCGTCTACAATAAATGATGTGGAGCCAATTGTATGGCCAGGCGAGTATAGTGCACCTACATCAATTTTTGAAGCGCCGATTTGCACGGTTAAACCATCTTCAAGTGCTGTATATTCAAACACTACTTCCTCCGCATCTTTCGGTGGTAAATAGTATGTTGCACCCGTTTCAGCGGCAATGTGGCGGCCTCCTGATATATGATCAGCATGTAGGTGCGTGTCAAATACATGCTTAATCGTTACATTTTTCTCTTTTGCAAAATCAGTGAATACATCTGTAAATCGTACTGCATCAATAATCGCTGCTTCCCCTTCAGAGATAACCATGTACGATAAACAGCCTTTACCTAATCGAACGAATTGATAAAGCTCACCGCCACCTGCTAAGTCCCCTACTTTAATTGGCTCTAAATACATACTCCAAGATTTCATACCTCCTTCAAGATAAGCTACATCAAGACCTGCATCACTTAGCATTTCAGCGACCATAATTGAAGATCCTTCTTTTGCACAAACAACTAATACATCTTTGTCTGTTTGGATTTGTGGTAAAATTTCTTCCACACCATCTAACAATTCGAAGTATGGAATATTTAAGTATGCAAACTTGTGACCATCAATTTTCCAATCAGCAAATGCATCTGCATTTCGTACATCTAAAATGAATAAATCTTTATTATTAATTACCTTGCGTGCAACATCCGCTGCCGTCCACTTAAAAACTGTCATTCCCCATTACCCCCATACGTATTATATTTATGAATTTTTTAGCGGGAAGATATACTCCCCACTCCTTTGTTCTAAAGTAAATTAAAAACTTACTGTTGGTGCTGCATCTTTGGCATATTCTAAAAATGTTACAGCGCCACCCACTGCCATGCCATCAACAAAATCTTCTTTTGATAAGCCCATTACATCCATTGTCATTTGGCAACCAATAAACTTCACACCTAGCTCCTGTGCCATTTCCACAAGTTGAGGAATAGATGGAATGTTTGCTTTTGCAAAACCCTCTGCCATAAATTCTTTTGCTGCTGGCATCGGTAAATGTTCCATTGCTTGTTTATGAATTAAATTTAACCCTTCAAAAGTGAAGAAAATTTGCACTTCCTTTTCAGAAGCTGCTGCCGCAGTGGCAATATTAAACACTTTATATGCGTCAAAAAGCCCGCCGTTACTTGCAATAATCGCTACTTTATTAGACATTTAAATCCCTCCACGTTAAATTGATTTTTGTAACTCTCCAGTCCAAGCAATCATGCCTGGTAGTACGTTATAAACTTTACTAAATCCTGCATTGGCTAATTTTTGAGCAGCTAAATCACTTCGTTTACCTGTTCTGCAAATAACATATAGTTCTTGATCCATATCTAATTCCTTCATACGCGCTTCTAAATCACCTAACGGAATTGATTTTGCCCCTTCGATATGGCCAAATGCGAATTCCGCTTCTTCGCGTACATCTAAAATAAGTCCACCATTTTTTGCACGAATAGCGATTTCTTCGTTTGATAGCGTTTGCTCAAATGATTTTTCTTCAGCTGTATCGTTTTCACATTTACGTATGTAATGGAATAACACGTCACCTTGTTCTGTAGTCCCAATATATTGGTGTCCAACCGTTTGGGCCCAAGCAGCTATGTCTGCTTTTGAGCCTTTATCCGTCGCTTGCACTTCTAAAATTTGGCCATCAACTAAATCGTTCATTGCTTTTTTCGTTCTTACAATAGGCATTGGACATGCTAAACCTTTTGCATCTAGCTGTACATGTGCTTTAATTGTCATCTTGACGCTCCTTTATACTGTATAGGGTATTTTTTAATCGAAAAATTTTTTGAATAACAGTAAGGTATAGAACAGGTAGCGCGGGTTATAACGCCCCCACTAACGGTCAAATTTCTTACTCTACTTCTCCTTGCCAAGCTAGCATTCCACCGACCATATTTGTTGCATCATACCCTTGTGCTGTTAAGAAAGCAGTTGCCTGTCCACTACGCGCACTGGAGCGACATACCATTATATAAGGTTTATTTTGATCTAACTCATGCAGACGAAATTCAAGTAATCCAAGTGGAATATTCAAAATACCAGGGATATGTCCCTCGTTTACTTCTGCTACTTCACGCACATCGATTAAATTTAATTGTTCACCGTTTTCTATAAGTTGTTGCACTTCTTGTACTAATATTTCTTTCATGATACTCATCCTCTCCATGCACTCATGCCACCACGGACATTTGAAATATGGTTATAACCTAATTTTTTCATTTGTTTGCACACTTGCGCACTTCGCATACCACTTTGACAAATAACAACAATTTCTTTGTCTTTCGGTAGCTTTGAAAAATCTGAACCTAGAGGAAAATTTTTAAATTGACGAATATTACGTCCCTTAAATTCTCCAGGAGTTCGTACATCTACAAATACTTTATCTTTATCGTTTAATATTTTGGCTAATTGCTCTGTCGTAATTGTTTTCACACCTTTTGTTGGCATTAAGCGCCATGCTAAAAATGCAATAACTAAGGCGATTATGATTAAGGTTTCCATCATATACCTCCTAAATGAATAGATTGACGTTTCCATCTTCAGCATCTGCTAAATAGGCTGCAACACCAGCGAACTGTACGCCAGCCAATAACTCTTTTTCCTGAAGCCCTAAAAGGTCCATTGTCATCGTGCATGATACAAGTTTAATATCCTGTTCCTGTGCCATCTCGATTAATTGCGTCAATGTCAAAGCATTATGTTTTTCCATTACATACTTGATCATTTTCGGCCCCATTCCGAGCATTTGCATTTTAGATAATCCCAGTTTTTCTGCACCGCGGGGCATCATTTTCCCAAACATTTTTTCGAGAAAACCTTTTTTCACTTCAATAGGCTCTTGTTTACGTAAGGCATTGATACCCCAAAATGTATGAAAAATAGTGACTTCATGATCATAGGCGGCTGCTCCGTTTGCGATAATATAAGCCGCCATTGCCTTATCATAGTCCCCACTAAATAATACGATTGTTGTCCTTTTCTTTTCCATTTCGCTCTCCTTTATACCGTAAAGGGTATTATTTATTTTAAAAATATAAAGCCGAAAGTTAACGGCTTTTCACAAGTAAATTAACTGCCTCTTGAATCGATTCATTCATTTGCGATGAATCTTGTTCTGCCTTTTGCACACATTCTACTAAATTATCACTAACAATAACCCCTATGGTACGATCTACACCTGAACGAACGGCAGATAATTGTATAATGACTTCTTTACAGTCCTTCCCTTCTTCCATCATTCTTAAAATCCCGCGCAACTGACCTTCAATACGTTTCATCCGGTTCGTTATTTTACTATTATATGTCATACACACATGCCCTCCCCCGTATTGACATGTTATTTACATGTTTCATAATATACCCCATAAGGTATAAAGTCAACGATAAAGTCCAGAGTGGTGAAAGTTTCGCTTTCTTTATTACAGTAGAACAAGTTTAATCCTTTAGAAAAATTAAGTACATCCAAGCGTGTTGATTTACCTTT
>DEQI01000382.1:17694-21845 GCA_002360295.1 Planococcaceae bacterium UBA3370 | reverse complement strand
GTCACGCTTGTGATTTGACCTGTATCGATAGGCAGAACACCATGCTGCACTAATAACTGCTCTGCTTCCAGCCTTATCTTTGTTTTTAACTTTGCTTTACCTTTGTACACACCATTTTGCGCTTTGAAAATACCTTCAATTTCATAAAAGTTTTCTGGCTTAAAATTCTCAATTTCTTGCAGTCTTTTATAAATTAAATAAACCGTTGGCGATTGCACTCGACCAATTGAAATACTACCTTTAAAGCCTTTTTTTTGAAGGAGCAATGTATATAACCTACTACAATTCATCCCCACAAGCCAGTCACTAATTTGACGCGTTTTCGCTTCTTGATACATAAGCAAGTCTCGTTCATTACTTTGCATATTATGAAAGCCTTTTCGAATCTCATCTACTTCTAAAGAGTTAATCCATAGGCGTTTGACCGGCTTTTTTACTTTCGTCATTTTATAAATGGAATAAAAAATATTCGATCCTTCTCGTTCAGCATCACAAGCGTTATAAATCATTGTTACTTGTGGATCATTAAATACTTTTTTCACCGCATGAAACTGTGTATACATTTTACTTACTACTTTGTCTTCATATTTATCTAAAATAATTGGCAGTGATCCTAGAGACCACTTTTCCCATTCTTTTTTGTATTCTTTAGGTTCCTTTAATTCGACGAGATGTCCAACAGCCCAAGTAATAATGGCGCCATCGGGAAATGTAGAACAAGGCTCTAATTCTATAAACGTTTTCTCTTTTTGTTTCATTTTAAATGCTTCTGCATAAGCTCTAGCCTGAGATGGTTTTTCAGCTAATATTGCGATTTTCCCCATTAATGATCATCTCTTCTTTTACTTTATATTTGTTCATATAAATAATAAACTCAACTAATCAGATTAGTTGAGTTTATTGTGAAATACCTTACTTATTATTCTACTTCAAACAGTTTAAAATAGCACTTACTAATATCATATTGCAAGCTTTCGTTACTCTTCATGAATAATATAAAATCTGTCTTTACCCAAATTTTTGGCTACATACAACCCGCCATCTGCTGTTTTATATAAATCGTCGAAACTATTTTTCAGAGGGTTTACATAGGCAACTCCTATACTTGTTGAGAGCCCAAAACGATTATAATAGTCAAATAATTCATTGTGAATGACTCGTAAGAAAGAGTTCAGTTTATCTGAAATATTTTCGATGGTAATATTGGTATGCATGAAGACAACAAATTCATCTCCTCCCATTCTAGCAACAAAACCATTCGATTTAAAAAATGAATATAGACAATTAGCAAATATCTTTAATACTTTGTCCCCTTCCGGATGACCTAAAGTATCATTTACCTGTTTAAAGTTATCCAAATCAAAAATAAGCATAACCCCTTTTCCAGGTTGAATTTCTAATGATTTTTTCACGTAATTCTCTAGAGCTGCTCTATTTTTTAAATTTGTTAATGAGTCGAGTTCAGCCCATTCCTGTACATCAAGTAATTCTTTAATTTCTGCTGTTTTATCCATAATCATTCCATAAAACTCATTTTTATTAGAAAACGCATTTATTTGAATATATTTACCGTTTTCAAGAGCCACTATATCTTCTTTAGAATGTATCAACAACGATTTTACATATTCTTCAAAACCTGCAGGTGACTTTATTATTTCATTCCATGCATCCGTATCAATTCCTAAAATGGATTGTATATTGTCAGAGAAGTTATGTTGATTAATCCCATATAGACATTCAAATATACCCACATGACTACCAATGGATGACATTATTCTAGTCATTCGTTCAGACTTATATTTGTAACTATTTTTCCATTCATTTAATACGGACATTATATATTGAAACTCAGTATCGTATTCTGTTTCAAACGTAATATTTTTATTTCCATTCATCAATTTCTTAATATTAGATTCGATAGAGTATAAATCTTTTAAAACATACTTTCTAAGATAATGTTTAACAATAGCATAAACACATAAATGTAACATATAGATACATACGATCAAGAAAAGCACATTAAAAATAATCGATTTAAATATAGTATTTCCATCGACATAAACACCTAAAATTTTATCATCCACGTTTTTAGTTAATAGTAACTTTATCGATCCGTTTATTTTGAGAAATATTCCTTCATTAGCACTTTCTAATTTAGCCATATATTCTTCTTTTGAACGAACATTATCAAACATTAAGTTCTGATCATTATTTTGTGTAAGTCCTTCCAGCTCTCCACTGTTTAAACTGATAACAAAATAGGCCTCTTCTCTAATAGTCGGCATATTCGTTACAATGGATTCAATGGTATTTTTTTCAGTGAATTGTTCTATAGCTTCGGAACTCATTGCAATTCGGAGAACAGAAAATTCTTGTAAGCTAGATTTTACTGCTACATAAACTATAGGTTTTTGATCTATTAGGCCTTGTCCATCCCATTTTAAAACATATTCTTTCTCATCAGTACTGTTTAACAATCTCTCATATGGTTCATAATTAGGGAACTCCTTCAAGTTTAAACCGATGAGTTCATTACTACTATTGAATACTATTTCCCCTTTACTATCCATAAGGCCAATCGATTCTACTTCCATCAATTCCTTTATTTTTTCTAAAGTAGAATTACTAATTTCACCCTCGTTATTTTTCAACATATAATCAATAGCATGTGCTCTGTTCAAATAATCTTTTTCGAGTATGTGCTTTGTCGATTCTGTATCTAATTTCGCTTGATTGGATAATAATTCTATTTGTTTTATTGTTTCTGTAAGTGTTTTCAGTGCCGTTTGCTTTTCTGTATAAAAGATCACACCAAGAAACACCAAAAACATCAAAATAGATACAATGTTCAGAGCTAATCTAATTTTTTTTAATACTATTTTCTCCATATAACCCTCCATAAAACTAAAACAGTACTTATTTCAAATTAGCCAGTATCATTCTTATCGTGTATGTAATTCATTTAAATTGGTCATAACATATGTAAAAAATTGTTCAAAATATCTTTGATTATAATCACATCTCAATCATTTTAGCCTATCAACTTATGCTCGTTCTAGAAAAAATTTATCTACTAATTTTATAGATAATCATGTTTCAATCGAAATCTAAATCATACTACTTTTGACAATCTCAGTTCATTCCCTATTATCTGCTGTGAATAACTAAAAAGCATCAAAAGTGTGTCACTGAGGATTTAATACAGTGGTAGAGCGTAGAATTGGATTAATGTATAAAAGTATTTTAATCATAAACGCTGGTTTAAATTTTTTCAGTAATTAGCTATACAACACTTTTATTCCAAGGTTGTACCTCTACTACCTGTTATTATTAACAAACATTTTTAAATACAATTTCACCTAAAAAAATGTCTATGAATTTTTACCTAATATGTTATTAAGCTATTTCGATAGATTTGTCAAGATTTATTACGTAACAGAGTGTTTTTTATCAAAAATTTTCTTAGATAAAAGGCTTTTCAAATTTGTATTTTATTCTATTTAAATTTATATAATAGAAAGCACATATTCAAGTACATCCAACAAATCTATTATATAAGTCGTTGTCATTACTAATAGATCAAACATATATGAAAAAAGTAATCTTCCCAGCTGTAAAATTCCCTACTAGTTTACTTTAAAAAATATCGAGAATTATTATGGAGGTAAATGTATTATAAGCATTTTCATACGAAGGTTTTATATAAAGATGAATAAAATGCTACTTGACTCATGTAGAAAACAAAAGCAAGTAGCACAATAGGCATTATTATCTTCTATGTGAATGGATTATTTTTGTTTGATGGAAATCATTAGAAGTAATTACTCTATTACAGTTTTATCGAAGAACTTGAAATAAATAGATGCTATGCTACCGACAAAAACCATTGTTAACAACATCGTTTTGACCGTGGTGACAGAAGCCCTGCCCTATATGCGTGTCCGCTCGTCGTATAGTGTACTATGTGTATATAGAAAACCTAAATTCCAGGTAACAAACCAAATATTATAATATTCTAGAAATTCCTTCAATATTAATGCTATAATTCAATTACATATTTTAGCAGGGGGATTCAGTATGAAGCTAGGGAAAAGAACCATTTTGTGGATTGTACCATTTGTGATTCTTGGTATTTTCGTTTATTTTTATGG
>DEQI01000382.1:6904-17627 GCA_002360295.1 Planococcaceae bacterium UBA3370 | reverse complement strand
AATAGTAATGTGGGTGTAGATCAGGCATTCGAAAATTTTTGCAATGAAGGCAAATGGGTTTTTTTCAAAACTCAAAAAGGTCAGCATGTTGTAGAGTTTAAAGGGGAATGTCCGGTTAATAATGAAGTAAACCCCATAAACTTACAATTTGTCGTAGAAGAAGATCGTTCATCTTATGAAATGGGGGCATTATTGCTCAATCATGTCCAAGTAACTGCAGAAGAACGTGAAAAGTATATTGAACAAGTTTACAACAACTAATTGGAATAAATACGGAGCACTAGCAAGCTATTCACTGATGCTAGTGCTCATTTTATGTTAATTAATGTGTGAAATCACGCAATTTTTGCAGCAAGCGCTGTCTCCTCTTTTTTACTGCATCATTTTTCATTGAAAACAACTGTGCAATTTCTGCATCAGCCATTTGTTCTCCATAATAATAAAATAATATTTGACGATCCCTCATTTTCAGCTTTTGCCACACCGTTTCAAGCATCAGATTATCTTTCATATCTGGCATTCGTCGTGATTCAAGTAACAATTGCAATTCATCATCCATCGTTACAATAAATCGTTCACTTTGCTTATTTTGACGTTCCATCTCCTTCATAATTTTATGCATCATTTTAAAGTAAACATATGAATCTAAACTCCCCTTTTGCCTATCAAACGTTTCGATTGCTTCCCAAAGCCCTATCATCGCTATATGGCGAAACTCCTCATAATTCCCATACACTTTACATTTGTACAATACTTTTTGTATAAGTGGTTTATATTGTTCATAATACTGTTCAAAATTCATTTAATTGATCCTTTGCGCAGTGCACTTACGAAGTATTCCTAGGTGACACGACTATAACTATTTGTTCTTAAGAAGACAAAAAGCGAAATGCTGTACTTTATGGCAATAAGTACATTTTTAAGGCAAAACAAAGCACGAAACATCACAATAATTGTAAATTGTGTAGGGTTTCAAACTATTTTTTTCTGCTCAATAAAAATACGGTTGACAAAACACAAAATGTCATGCATGCTATTAAAAAAGTTAACAGCACACTGAAGATTATTAAGCGTCCATTGACTATAGTAGAGAGCGAATTCACTGGCTGAAAGATTCGTATAGCTCAACCGCCCAACCTACTTCAGATACGCTCCTAGCAAAAACTAGGCGCCGACTCAGCGTTATGAGATAAGTGGAATGCAGCTGCATTCAATTTAGGTGGTACCACGGAAGCCCTTTTCGTCCTATGAATTATGGATGAATTGGGCTTTTTATTATTGGAGGAAAACGATATGGAACGTAAAAGAATTGTAGTTAAAATCGGTAGTAGCTCCCTAACGAATGCGAAGGGTGAAATCGATGTTGTTAAATTTGACGATCATATTCAAGCACTTGCCACTTTAAAAAATGAAGGACATGAAGTACTACTAGTATCTTCTGGTGCAGTGGCAGCTGGATTTCGTAAGTTAGGTTACTCTTCTCGACCTGTAACAATAAAAGGAAAACAGGCAGCAGCAGCAGTAGGCCAGAGTCTTCTTATTCAATCTTACAATGAAGCTTTTAGTCAGCATGGAATCGTTCCTGCTCAAATCTTATTAACACGGACTGATTTTAGTGATAAAAAACGCTATAAAAATGCGTACGCTACATTTTCAGAGCTATTAGAGCGCTCCATCCTACCAATCATTAACGAAAATGATACAGTTTCTGTAGCAGAATTAACGTTTGGTGATAACGATATGTTATCTGCTCTCGTAAGTGGCTTAGTACATGCAGACCAACTCATCATTTTAACGGATGTCAACGGACTATACGATGCACATCCTATTAAAAATCCAGCAGCGAAACGAATTGATCGCATTACGGAAGTATCTGATGAAATGCTCGGTTTTGCTTCAGGAGCAGGTTCAAAGGTTGGAACTGGTGGCATGCAAACAAAGCTAGTCGCCGCGCGATTTGCGATGAATGCAGGAGTAAAAGTATTTATCGGCACAGGCTCAGGTCATACTAAATTGATTGATATTGTCGGTGGTAAAGGTGACGGGACGTATTTTGAAAGTGAATCCAATACTGTATTACCTAACAGTAAACAATGGGTAGCTTTAACAGAAGTATCTGGCAAGCTTTTCATTGATGAGGGGGCAGTAAAAGCATTAACTATAGGCGGAAAGAGTTTATTACCAGCTGGCGTTTACGCATTTGAAGGAAATTTTGACCGCGGTGATGTTGTAGAAGTATATGATCGCCACACATGTATTGGGCGCGGAGAAGTTTTATACTCGAGTGAAGAACTAGAAAAAGCGATGGGAAAACGGACGAGTGACTGTCAACACTCCCCTATTGAAGTGATTCACCGCGATCAATGGATTCAATTATAAGGAGGTTTCACAATATGGATGCTACATTAGAAAATGAGGTCATATTAAAAGGAAAGCGAGCTAAAAAGGCTAGCTATGAAATGATTCATAAAACAACTGATGAAAAAAATGCCGCTTTACTGCTAATTGCGGATCAATTATTAATAGATGAAGAAAATATTATTGCTGAAAATAAAAAAGATTTACAAGCTGGTGCAGAGGCTGGTTTAAGCGAATCAACTTTTGATCGAATCTTACTAAATAAAGCCCGCATTCAAGCTATGAGTGATGCTATTCGCTTACTTGTAGAACTACCTGATCCAGTAGGTGAGGAGCTTGAAAATATTACGAAAGAAAATGGCTTACACATCCTGAAGAAACGCGTTCCTCTCGGTGTAATTGGGATGATTTACGAGGCGCGACCAAATGTGACAGTAGATGCGGCAACATTATCATTAAAAACAGGAAATGCTGTCCTCTTAAGAGGAAGTTCATCCGCAAAATGTTCTAATATGGCTTTAGTTGCTTCTATTCATACTGCATTAAAGAAGTCCACATTACCAGAAGATGCTGTTTTATTAATTGAAGATACACGTCGAGAAACGGCAAAAACATTATTTACGTTGAATGACTATTTAGATGTTTTGATCCCTCGTGGTAGTAAAAAACTAATCGACCTAGTTGTAAAAGAAGCGACGGTACCAGTACTCGAAACGGGTGCAGGTAATTGCCATATTTTCATTGACGAAAATGCTTCATTAGAATTAGCTAAAAACATTATTGTGAATGCTAAAACACAGCGTCCTTCCGTTTGTAATGCCGTCGAGAGCTTGCTTATTCACGAAAACTTCCTTCAAACAGCTGGAGATGAACTCCTTCACTATTTATCAGAAGAAGGCATTTCTATTTACGGAGATGAAGCGGTATGCAAAATATTATCAAACGCTATGCTAGCAACAGAAGAACATTACGCAGAAGAGTTTTTATCCCTTACATTAAGTGTGAAAACAGTAGCAAATGTTTTTGAGGCTGTTCAACATATTAATCAATACGGAACAAAGCACTCTGAAGCAATTATTACAGAAACGAAAGAGCATGCAGATCTTTTCTTAACTGCTGTTGATGCGGCAGCTGTGTATCATAATGCTTCAACTCGATTTACAGATGGCTTTGAGTTTGGCTATGGTGCAGAAATCGGTATTTCTACACAGAAGCTTCATGCACGCGGTCCTATGGGGTTACCTGCATTAACTTCCACTAAATACTTCATTCACGGTACAGGTCAAGTTCGCGAATAACGGTCGTGAGAGAAGCCATTTTCATCAAGTAATCCCAGAAAAGAAGGGGCGAATAGAAAGTTTTAGCTTTCTACTCACCCCTTCTACATTTTATTCTTTCATTCAGCTTCGGTATGATCTACTGGTATTTGGTGTATATTAAACTTCGCTCTCATTTTACTACGCGTATTTCTAACTTGTTTCGTTTCTTTAAATATTATTTCTTTTCCATCTTTAAAGGCAAATGTAAATGTTGTATTATCGTTTGTTCCTGGAGCAGGTGCTTCTATTTCCACATGCACAACCTCTTCCCATTGATAAACCTTCTTTTTATTTTGGAATACTTCGCGATAGGTAAACCCTTTATCAGACATGGTTATGTAGCCCATTGCACTACCATAAAAGAAAACAATGGCGATAAACGCAAAAATAACACTTATAATAATAGACTTTTTTTTCAACCTTCCAAAAAATAAAATGAAACAACAAATGATGAGTATGAATAGTCCGATGCCAAATAACACGAAGCTTTCTATTGGTGTATAGTAAAACCAAGTATACTTCACAAAGAAAAAAGTCATTGGAATCATTGTCGGAATGAAAAATATAATCGCCGGTGAAAACATGAGCATACATGCACCTAATACTAAAAACACATGTCTTGGGCCTGCATCACTTCGCATAAAGCACACCACCTTTCAACTTTCTATTTTTACACCATTTCACAAATGATGATAATTATTAGACTTTTCAGAAAACGTTGCTTTGTTACTTATATTTTTGATATATTAATTGAATATTATATAAAGAAAGGTGTTTAGTATGAACATAAAAGCAATGATTCAATTAACGCTTGCAATGGCTATTTTCGGCTCCATTGGTTTTTTTACAATACATACTGGCATCCCAGCAGTTGAACTCGTTTTTATTCGTTGCATATGCGCTACTCTTTTTTTAGGAGGCCTGTGGTTTTTTACGGGTGGTTATAAATTAGAAAAATGGGATAAAAAAGAAATTAATAAAACACTATTATGTGGGGTTTTTATCGTTTTGAACTGGGTATTTTTATTTAAAGCTTTTGAAGAAATGTCCATTTCCATCGCCATTTCCATCTATAATTTAGCACCTATTCTAGCATTGATTCTAAGCACTATACTACTTAGGGAAAAGATGACTGTACAAGGCTTAATCGCTACTACTATATGTTTTATTGGCAGTATATTTATAGTGGGTATAGAGCATTTTCAATCTTACCATCAACTACTGAACTCAGGCTTTATTTGGGCATTATTATCTGCACTGTTTTATGCGCTTACCATGTTAACGAGTCGAAAAATTACTGGTTTATCATCCTACGCATTGACGTTTATACAAACGGCTGTTGGGATCGTTATGCTGCTGCCTTTTTGTGATTTTACAGTTTTTCAAGGATTAACAATATCTAACTGGTTATTCATTTTAGGTACTGGCATTATTCATACAGGCTTTGTGTATTACCTATTTTTCGAAAGTATTCGTAATTTATCCACGATTATTGTATCTGTTTTATTGTTCGTCGATCCGGTAGTAGCTATTTTACTAGATATTGTGATCTTGTCATTTGATCCAAGCCTATACCAATTGATTGGCATCGGACTTATTTTCGGTGGTATTATCTATACAGTATATAAGCCTATGCATAGAGTACGTGCAAGTGAAAAGGCCTCTTCTTCATAATTTGGAAGAGGTTCAATCTAACTTGAAAAAAGTATATGAATACATACGATGAACCTGCAACTACCCATAAATTATTTTATGACCATTGTCATGAATTCTGCAAAATCGGTGTTAAATTCATCTTTTTTAACAAAACCTAACTTTTCATATAAGTGGATAGCTCTTTGATTAAACTTTGCCACAGTCAGTCGTATGGGGATACCTTTATATTTATCTTCAATTGCTCTGAGAATAAATGAACAAAAATGAAAACCATTCCCTTTACCAACAAGATTAGGCATCATCCCTAATCCTAGATCAATAGCGTCATCTGAATAAAGCCCAATTCTTTTGGCTTTTGGTACTTGAGCACTTTCCCCTGTACAATAAAACCCGACTAATTGTTTATCATCATTCACTATTGCATAATATGTACCATCTAATAATTCTTTCATATTTTCGTCCGTTATTTCATTATTGTAAAAATCATATGGCGGTTCATATTTCCAACTAAGAATAGTAATCGCTCTTTCTTCACTCATGTTTTCCAACATTAAAACCATGACTATTCACCACTCCCTTTTATGATTCAGCCGTCATTCGTATCATGTATCTCTTCTTGTTTAACCTTGAATTGCTAGTGATTTATTCAACATCTATATGTTCCATAGGTATATTGTATTGCTGAAACTTTGCTCGCATACTACCACGAATACTACTTATATTGCTATTTTCGATAAACGATAGCTCTTCACTATTTTTTAAAGTAAATGTAAATGTTGAAGTACCTGATTTACTTGGATCAACTTCTTCTAAAACAACATGTGTTATATCATCCCAGCCAATCATTTTTTTCTCAGTTTCAAATACCCCTCGATATGTAATACCTTCATCTGCAAAAACGATAAAGCTCATTGCACTACCGTAAAATAAAAAACAAGCAAGCGTTGTAAAAATAATTCCAACAAAAATAGTCCATTTTTTAAGATTCCCAATAAATAATATTGCACAGCACAAGACTAGTATCGCTAAGCCAAAGCCAAATACCCAATAGTTTTCCTTTGGTGTATAGTATACCCAAGTATACTTTTCAAAATAAAAGGTCATAGGAATCACAGTTGGAATGACTAATAAAAGAACAGGTGAAAATAATATCAAGCAGCAACCCAATACTAAAAATACATGTTTACCACCTACTTGATTTTGCATAAAAACAACTCCTATATGATTTAATTTACATTTTCTTCAAATTTTTATAATAACAATCCCTATTGCTCACTCCCTTTTTTACTAGTTACTCATTTTATTTAACACATGTATCTTTGTCATCATTCTTGTTTACCCACAAAATTCAAATTTACTTATTTATTCCATATCAATATGCTCCATTGGAATGTTATACTGCTGAAACTTAGCGCGTATTTTACCACGAATGTTACTTATATGAGTTGTTTCAACAAATGATAATACTTCACCATCTTTTAAATTAAATATAAAAGTTGTATTGCCCGGTGTACCTGGAACAATTTCCTCTATTACAACGTCTTTAATATCCTCCCATGTAATCATTCTTTTCTCTATTTCAAATAGTCCTCGATATGTAATACCTTTATCCGCAAAAGCAATATACCCTAGTGCACTACCATAAAATAAATAACTTGATAGTACAATTAGAGTAATACCAATGATAACTGCCCATTTTTTCAAATCTCCAAAAAATAAAATGGCAAAAGAAATAATGAGTAATAGTAAGCCTAAACCAAATACCTTATAACTCTCCATATGCGTATAATACGTCCACGTATATTTTTCATAATAGAAAGTCATAGGAATAAATGATGGCAAAAATATGGTAAGAAGTGGCGAAAACCCTAGTAAGCAACAACCTAACACTAAAAATAAATGTTTCCCACTTGGTTGTCCTAGCATAATTCCAACTCCTCTGCATTGATATTACACAATTTTACCATCATTACCAATTTAAATAAACGGTTTATTTAGAATACAATAAAGGATACATGTTGTACGTGAAAAGCCCTCTTCTAAAAATTAGAAGAGGGCTTTTATCAATACATACATCCCACATATATTAATTAATTTGTAGCTCTAGCATCGGTCATTTGTTTCCAAACAGAACCTTTTGCTTCTTCTCCTTGTTCGATTCGAGCTAGTGCCATTTTCACTTGTAACTTCACTTCAAACTCAGGATCATTCTCTGCCTCTCTTAATGCCTCAAGAGAAGCCTCTGTTCCTGTTTCATATAAATACATTGCGGCTCTCCATCTTACGAGCTTATTTTTATCAGCTAAAGCTTTTATCATTGCTGGCTCGAATGCCTCAAAGCCTAAGTCACTCATACAATCTCCAGCAGTTCGTCGTACAGCCGCACTTTTATCTTGGATCGATTTTTCCAGTGCAGGTACAACCGCTTCATCTTCAATCATCCCTAAATAAACCGTTGCTAAACGACGTATCGCCATTTGATCGTCATCTAAGGCAAGCAGCAAGAGCGGTATATCAGATACATCCGGGTCAGGCATTTGATCAAGTAATTGGAAACGCTGCTGCCAATCTTTAACAGCGAACTGTTCCATCGTTACTTTTTCACCTTTAGTAGGCATATAATTTGATTTTTCATTTGCGACCTTGACAATTTCATTTACACGCTCTTGTGGGTAAGTCGCTTGTACTTCCTGTAAAACATTTTCTGCGATCTCTTCTTTATCCCCATAACGAATACCAAAATCCACCCATTTACGTTGGAAAATATAGTTTTCATCGGAATCCTTTAATTGTATACAGTCAAAGGCCTCTTTAAAACGCTCACCAGTAGCAAGACGGTATTCGCCTTCTCCGTTAAACACTTTCACTTGTAAAGGAATACCTTTAAACATTTGTACATGGACATACACTTCCCCAAAATGATCAACTGCTTGTTCTTGCACAGGTTGATTATTTTCATTTTCCCCAAGTGCTTGGCGAATGCTAGAAAGAATATTTTCCCACGCAAATTTTGCATTACGCTCAACTGCTAAAAAATCAGCAACATGATAGATGCCCTTTACACCTTCTATCGCAAAAATGGCTTGAATTTCTTTAGGCGCCTCTGCTATTTTATCTTTCGTATAATTATAGCTTTTGCCAAATGGTAATTCTTGATCAATTACTATTTTCATTGAGTTAGGACTCGGTGTTGGCTCAATTGTTAGTATTTTCATCTTTTCTATCCCCTATCCGTTCACAATTTCATCTAAGTAACTCCAACGCTCAATTAAATACTCATAGCGCGCATTTAATTCATCCAGCTCTTGTGTTAGCTGTTGAAGCTTTGTAAAGTCAGAACCTGCCGATGCAATCCCCTCTTCAGCTTGCATTATCTGTTGCTCTACTTTTTCAATATCACTAGCAATTGTTTCCCACTCTTTTTGTTCTTTAAAAGAAAGTTTTTTCTTTTCTTGCTTTGTTTTTTCTTGTTTTGGCTTGTCTTGCTTCGTTTCTTTAACCGTTTCTTGCTGTAACTGTGCTTGTTTCGCTAAATAATCTGTATAAATATCTAAGCTTTCCTCTACATTTCCTTGGCCATCTAATACCCATAGCTTTTTAGCAATACGATCGAGGAAGAAGCGATCATGGGAAATAGTAATAACTACCCCTGGGAAATGTTCAATAAATTCTTCTAATACCCCAAGTGTTTCAATATCAAGGTCATTTGTCGGCTCATCCAATAACAATACATTCGGCTGTTCCATTAACAAACGTAATAAATGCAGTCTTTTTCTTTCACCACCTGATAATTTACCAATTGGCGTCCCATGCGTATGAAGTGGAAATAAAAAGCGTTCTAACATTTGTGCGGCACTATAACGAACACCATCAGCATCCGTAATATCATTGGAAGCCTCTCGAATATAATCAATCATCCGCTCATTTTCATTCATTTTAGGAAGTGCTTGTTTAAAGTGTAATCGTTTTACGGTAGATCCAACAAGTACTTCACCTTCATCTGGCTCCAGCTCACCTGCTAAAATATTTAAAAGGGTCGACTTCCCGTACCCATTTGCACCTATAATCCCGATACGGTCCCCTTGTTGAATTAAAAAACTAAAATCTTTTAAAATAGTGCGATGGCTAAATGCTTTAGAAATTTTATCTGCTTCTAATACTTTTTTACCAAGTCTCGTCGTTTGTAGTGCTAACTCTAAATTCGCATCATCATTCGAACGATCAATTTGTGTATCGAGCTCTTCAAAACGCTGAATCCGCGCTTTTTGTTTTGTTGTACGTGCTTTTGCTCCACGACGAATCCATTTCAACTCTGAACGGTAGCGATTGCGCATTTTGGCTTGTGTGGCAGCGTTCATTTCTTCACGAATTGCTCGTGCCTCTAAATAATCAGCATAATTACCCGTATGGCGATATAATGTTTGATCAGCTAATTCATAAATATGAGTGGCCATTTCATCTAAAAAATATCGGTCATGGGTAATGAAAATGACTGCCCCTTTCAAGCGCATTACCATTTCTTGTAGCCATTCCGTTGATTGAACATCTAAATGGTTCGTTGGTTCATCCAATAAATATAAATCTGCCGGTTCAATTAACACTTTCGCTAAAGCGACACGCTTTTGTTGTCCACCTGAAAGCTCTGTAACAACACGATCAAATGTATCAATTCCTAGCTTCGTTAAGGCTTGCTTCGCTAGTGCATTGATATCCCAAGCCTGCTCCGTATCCATTTGCTGTTGTAAACGGAATAAATTATTCTGCAGCACTTCATTTGTTGGATTTTGTGCTAAAGCTGCTACTGCTTCCTCATATTGTCTATTTAGCTTTAGCACGGGTGAGTTGCCAGCGAATACGGCTTGTAATACTGTCTCCCCTTGTCCAAAAATAGGATCCTGCTCTAAATAAGCAATATGGTATTTGTTCGGATGATCAACATGAATTTGATCTGCGTCCTGAACACCTGCTAAAATAGATAATAATGTAGACTTACCAGTGCCATTAATACCAATTAACCCTGCGCGCTCTCCTTCATTTATTGTAAAATGTATATTTTCAAATAGCGTTTTATCGCCAACTGTTTTTGTTAAATTCGAAACAATTAAATGACTCATTCTATCCCGTCTCTTTCATTTTTAGCTGTTGTAAATAAGTAACCGAGCCAAAAAAACCGGTACAATTACACAAATATATAGATTTCAATATTCATTATAGTTTATTTTGCAAGATAATGCATAATGATGTAACAGATTGTTATTAGTTGTGAATGGGAATACCTTCAGTTAGCTTTTTAATTCCAGAGAGTTCCTTATCTCCCGCTGATTGTTAGATAAATCAATTGGGCATTTAGGGACAGTGAATCTGCGATAAAAAAGACTGTAGGCAAACTC
>DEQI01000382.1:3417-6804 GCA_002360295.1 Planococcaceae bacterium UBA3370 | reverse complement strand
ATTGATGTCTTTCTTCTGCCATTTGCTTCCCTTTTTCTGTCACCATTAAATCCTTTAACAATAGTAACTTCTCATAAAAATGTGTAACAGATGCTGTTGATTTTGTTCGGTATTCATTTTCGGTCATATTGAAACGAGCTTCTTCTGAATCGTCATATAATTTGCGCCCCTTTGCACCACCATAGGCAAAAGTTCGTGCAATTCCAATCGCCCCAATAGCATCTAAACGATCTGCATCACGGACAATTTTCGCTTCAATTGTTTTTGCCTCCGTATAATTTCCTCCGTTGAATGAAACCGACTCAATTATGTCTTCAATATGTTTACGCTCTTCATCCTCTAAACACAATTGTTCTAATATAGTATTTTGCATAGTTTTGTCTTCAGCGTATTTCGCATCGCTCACATCATGCAAATAAACTGCAAGATAGACTATATCGGCGTTAGCTGTTGGCTCCGTTTGTAAAATTGCTTTTGCGTTCATTAAAACTCGTTCAATATGCTCAAAATCATGACTTGCATCCATTTTTTCATAAATACTTTTTACTAGTAATCTACATTGTTCCATTTTATTCATTTTATTCACCTTATTTTAGTTCTATTTTTACCATATTACCTAAAATATTCTTTTTATTATGGTAATAAAAGTATATACTATCTTTAGATAGAATTTACCAATTCTAAAGAGCTTATTTAGTATATTTTACTATAGTCATAACAAAAGGAGAATGGGACAGTGAATAAATTTAACTTTTTTAAAAATATTAAATCAATCCGAACGAAAATCTTTTTAACGATGACCATCATCTTACTTGCAACTTGGACTTATTCCGTTTTTACATACTTTAATAATGAGGCTTTAACAAAATCTACAGAAGAAATAATTAATAAGGAAGTGAAAATTGTATCTGCTGAGCAATCTATTGCCCAATTAATGACAGCAAGTCTTGCATCAGTACGTGGCTATGTTTTAACGGGGGATACGAAGTATAAAGATATCTTTTATCATTGTTTTAATGAGTCCGCTCCATTACAAGAGTTAATTTTAGCTAATGAAAAAAATAATACTGAATTAGAAAAAATATTTAAGGATACAGAAGAATGGCGTTCTTCTATTGAAAGTCAAGTATTTACTGTGTTTGGCCGTGGGGATACTGAAAAGGCTAAAGAAAACTTGAAGGAAATGGATCAAAGTGCACAAACTTTATTAGAAGCATACCAAACTCAAGTACAACAAAAAACTGAAGAATTAAATAAAATTGGTACAGAAAGTATAGATTCTATACATAACTCTAAAATCATTTTGTTAATATTATCTACTTTAATTACAGTGTCATTTATTATTGCTGTTTTAACGATTACGTCAATGGTTGTTAAACCAGTCTCTAAACTTAAACAGCGGATGGAAAGTATTACGAATGGCGAATTAAATCACGCTAAACTAGAAGTATCTACTAAGGATGAGCTTGGAAAACTAACAGAAGCGACAAATGCAATGACGGATATGCTTCAAAAAATAATATTTGATATTCAAGACGGAGCAAACGCTGTAGCTGGACATAGTAATAATTTAAAACTTTCTGCTGAAGAAGTAACAATCGGTACAAATCAAACTGCCATTACCGTTCAACAAATCGCAGAAGGTACTGAATCGCAAGCGACTTCTGCTACAATTCTACGTGAAGCGATGATTGAATTCACTAAAAATGTAGATGATGCTAGTGCTAATAGTAAGCAAGTTGAAGCGTATTCTGAAAATGTTCATACGCTTACTGACGAA
The DNA here is from genome assembly GCA_002360295.1 of Planococcaceae bacterium UBA3370. Classification (GTDB taxonomy): domain Bacteria; phylum Bacillota; class Bacilli; order Bacillales_A; family Planococcaceae; genus Metasolibacillus. Next base: position 5,024 of record DEQI01000382.1, on the reverse strand, counting down.
GGTCGTATGCTAATGGAAGCCACGGAACAGCAAATGAATAAAATTGACCAGATTGTCAAAACATCTGTTAATAAAGTAGAGCATTTAAATGTTCAAACACAAGAAATATCAAAGCTCGTAACAGTAATTACTGATATTGCTGATCAAACCAATTTACTTGCATTAAATGCCGCAATAGAAGCAGCTCGTGCAGGTGAACAAGGAAAAGGATTCGCCGTTGTGGCAGACGAGGTTCGAAAACTTGCAGAACAAGTAACTCACTCTGTTGCTGATATTTCCAAAATCGTCCACTCTATCCAAAGTAATACAAATGAAGTTACAGGTTCCTTACGAGAAGGTTATAGCGAAGTTGAAAAAGGAACAAATCAAGCAGTTGAATCAAACAAAACATATACAAATATATCTCATTCCATTGAGAATATGGTCGATAATATTTCGCGTGTGACACAAAATTTACAACAAATCGCTTTACGTACGAATGAAATTGATTCGTCTATCGAAAGTATCGCTGCTATTTCTGAACAATCAGCTGCTAGCGCCCAAGAAACTGCTGCTACGGTGGAAGAAGCTGCGGGATCAATGGAAACTGTATCAGCAAGCGCCGAGCAATTAGCTCATACAGCGGAGCAATTAAATCATTTGGTAAACAAGTTTAAACTGTAAAATATAAGCTCATAGGAGAGACGAGAAAGCGTAAAAGTTTTCATGAAAGTTAAATGGGGTGTACAGAAAGTAAATAATATTCTGTACACCCCCTTTCTATTTATTTAAAATAATCCAACAGCACTACCATCAGAAGCAACATCCATCCGTAATGCAGCTGGCTCTTTCGGTAAACCAGGCATTGTCATAATATCCCCTGTTAAGCATACTAGGAATCCTGCCCCAAGCTTTGGTATGACTTCGCGAACTGTAATGGTAAAGCCTTCAGGACGACCTAATAATTTTGGATCATCTGATAGTGAATACTGTGTCTTCGCCATACATATAGGCAATAGATCCCAGCCATTTTTCTTGATTTGAGCTATTTGTTTTTTCGCACTATCTGTAAATTGTACACCTTGACCCCCATACACTTTTTGTACGATTGTTGAAATTTTTTGTTCAATTGTTTCATTTAATTCATATAACTGATGGAAATTTTGCGGCTCAGCTAGTACTTCAAGTACCTGTTTTGCTAATTCAAGACCACCCTTACCGCCTTCCTCCCACACATTTGTACGAGCAATACGAATCCCATTGTCTTTTGCCCAGTCTAGTATGACTGCTAGTTCTGCCTCTGTATCGGTAATAAAGCGATTTAATGCGACAACCGGCTCCACACCAAATGCACGAATCGTATCTACATGCTTCGCCAAGTTTTCAATACCTACTTTCAACGCGCCAACATTTTCTGTAGAAAGTTCTTGTTTCGCTACCCCACCATGCATTTTCAAAGCTCGAATTGTCGCGACAATGACAACTGCATCTGGACTAAATCCACCTTGACGCGCTTTAATATTCATGAACTTTTCAGCACCTAAGTCAGAACCGAAGCCAGCTTCAGTGATGACGATATCGGCTAATTTACGGGCTGTTTGTGTTGCCATAATGGAATTACAGCCATG
>DEQI01000382.1:342-3350 GCA_002360295.1 Planococcaceae bacterium UBA3370 | reverse complement strand
GTTTGAACTAAATTTGGTTTGAAGGCATCTTTTAACAATAATGTTAAGGCACCTTCTACTTGTAAATCACGCACAAATACAGGCTCCCGATCATATGTGTATCCAATCACGATATTTCCTAATCGCGCTTTTAAGTCTTTGATACTTGTAGCAAGACAAAATACCGCCATTATTTCAGAAGCAACTGTTATATCAAAGCCGTCCTCACGTGGTACTCCTTGGACTGGACCACCTAAACCGATAACGACCTTTCGTAATGCTCGGTCATTTATATCCAAAACACGTTTCCAAATAATACGTCGTGGATCAATGTTTAATGCATTCCCTTGATGGATATGATTATCAATAAATGCAGCGAGTGCATTATTGGCAGAGGTGATGGCATGAAGGTCGCCAGTGAAGTGTAAATTAATATCTTCCATCGGCAATACTTGTGCATATCCACCACCAGTTGCCCCGCCTTTTACTCCCATAACTGGTCCAAGTGAAGGTTCTCTTAGTGCAACGATTACATTTTCGTTTAACTGGTTTAAAGCATCCGCTAAACCTACTGTTACAGTAGACTTCCCTTCTCCGGCAGGTGTTGGACTAATCGCCGTAACTAATACGATTTTCCCAGTAGGTGCTCCCGTCATATAGTTTGTATCAATTTTAGCTTTATAACGACCATATTGTTCAAGTGCATCTGCCGGTATATTCGCTTTTTCTGCAATTTCGGTAATGGGTTTCATTGTCGCTTGATTGGCGATATCTAAATCAGATAAAATTTTTGTTTTTGTCATGTTCGGACCTGCTTTCTATTGTAGTCCATTCTATTATAAGCATTTTTTATTGAAATACGCGACAATAGTATAGGTCAAATCGCCAAATTATTGACAATTCATAAATATTAACGTATATTATTATTCATAATTGTCGTAATTCTTCATAATTTTTTGTATTTAATTTAAAAGTATGGGAGGAGAACGCTCATGCACCAAGGTAAGGTTAAATGGTTTAATAGCGAAAAAGGCTATGGTTTTATTGAATGCAACAATGGTGAGGATGTGTTCGTTCACTTCACTGGTATACAAGAGGAAGGATTTCGAAATTTAGAGGAAGGACAAGACGTTTCGTTCGAGATTGTCGAAGGTAACAGAGGTCCACAAGCTGCAAATGTAATAAAATTATAAATTCATCACCAGTTATGGCTGGTGTTTTTTTCATTTATGTTGATCATAACCATACCAAAAACGAGCCGCCTGTAACAACAGCTCGTTTTTTGCTATTAAATTGTACTAGCCTCCATTAACTTTTTCTCAATGGCTTTTTGCTCTGTAGCGTTTTTTACCTTCGTAGACAAATCTTCTTCTATGTGTATGGAATATGCCCCACTTAAAATAACATCCTTTAATTGGCTAACTGTATGACACTCTTTATTTAACTTATTGAATATACAACCATATTGCAATGGATGGTGAGTATCACTCCCTCCAATAACGGGTTTATTTAATTTATCTGAGAATCTATAAACTAATGTTGAATTTTCTTCAACACCAATCGTATAAAGATCTTTTCCATTTAAATCAAATGCATCTAACTGACTTAATAAAATTGGATCAAGTTCAAATAAAGGGGTACTTTCACGATAAGGATGTGCCCCAATAATTAAAATTTCATATGGTTCTACTAGCTCTAATAATTGTGCAAATTGAATAAAGTTCCCCTTCTTTGAATAAGGTTCTAATAAGTCTCTAATTTCTCTAATGATTAATCGGTCTGCCAAGATTAAAATATGGCCAACCTCTTGTATATCAACTTCCATTCCAGGAAATACTTTTATATCCTCTACCATATAATACCCATGCTCGTACGAAAATTCTTTATCCAGTGTATTATAAACATCAAAGAAATTTTTCGTATTGAAATGCTCTGTTAATGCAAAACCATTTAATCCATTAGCTTTCGCAGCCTTCACCATTTTTTTAAAGTAGTCTAGTGAAAATTCTACTTTCTTCGATAGTTTACCGTGTGTATGAAAATCAAAATTCATTCTAATGCACTTCCTTTTTTAGTAATAAAAGCTTAATGTAAAACTAAAAATAATGTAAATAATTGAAAATGACATAAATACATAGTCATTGACCCCAAACATGAAGTAGCTTGTTTTCAGTTTTTGTACTTCTTTATTGTTTATAGAGTGGCTAAACCCTTTTGTTTCGAGTGCTTCTACAGTTGTTCTCGAACGTTTTGCCCCGTTTAAAATAAGTGGATAAAATGATAAAACTAATATTTTCATATAGTAAACAATCATGCGCCAATAAAAAATACCCGGTTTTTCAGGCGCTTTACTTCTCAAACGAAATGACAATATGACTTTATGAAATTCTTCCATTAACGTTGGTAAAATTCGATAGCCATATGAAACACTAAAGGAAGCCTGTGCTGGCACACCCATGCGTAACAAGGCATCACTAAATTTTTCTGGATCCAAGCTCGTAAATACGGCAACACTTGCTAACGAAATAACAGCTAGCTTAATCGTTAACCAAAACATCGGTTCAAGTGAGGCAATCCCGCCTCCAAAAAATAAAGAAATGATAAACAATACCGTAATTTCACTGAGAAGACCGAAACATAAAATAAATAGTATAAGTGGACTGACTCTTGCAAAAGAAGTCATCGCTATCATCAATAGTAAAAAGCTCACTAAAACCACTTCACTATGAACAAACCATGGAACAATCGCAAAAAATAAATACCATACAATTAACGTCCTTGGATCTAAACGACCTAAATAAGTATGACCACTTCCATAAGCTGTCTTCAAAATTTCTCCTTTGACATATTCAAGTGAAAGCTTATGTGACAAGCTCTTGTAAAGATCCATATATCCTACCCACACTTTCTAATTTGTCAAATTCTAGACAAAATTCTTCCACCGTATAAATTGGGGTTTTCCATTGTAATTTCTTACTGAGTTCGACAATTTGCGGGATCACTAACCCCGCTTTCTGAAGTAACCTATC
>DEQI01000382.1:0-314 GCA_002360295.1 Planococcaceae bacterium UBA3370 | reverse complement strand
TCAGCAATGATTTCACCGTTATGCATAACAAGTATTCGAGTAGCCCATTCGGATACCAGCTGCATATCATGTGTGGCAATAACAACAGTTTTCACATGATCTTTTAATGTTTCAAGCATATGCACTACATGCTTTTTTGTCGCAATATCTAAATTAGCTGTCGGTTCATCTAATAACATAACGTTCGGCTTTACTGCTGCTCCTATAGCTAACGAAACACGCCTTTTTTGCCCTCCACTTAAAAGTCGCGCATCTCGTTCACGGATTTCAGTCAAAGCAAAATCATCTAATATGTGTTTTACGATACCTTCATA
>DEQI01000352.1 GCA_002360295.1 Planococcaceae bacterium UBA3370 | reverse complement strand
AATTCGATATTCTCCATTTGCTGCTTCATCTTTAGAAAACATAACTTCATAGGTATGTTCTTCAATCCTAATAATGAGAATGGGGTCAATGCCTTCTCTTTCATCATATCCAACAATTTTAAGATCACTTAAAGAAAATGGTGGAAAGTACTTCGTTTCCATAACGAAAGGGGTTTCTAGAGGGAAGGTCACAGTTTGCTTCGTTTCATCAATAGTCGCGTTAGATACAATAACGGTTTTCAGCATTTCAAAATCATTTGTTGAAATTGCTGAGGCAGCCTTTAGTGAACTGTTAATAAGATGAAGAAATAAATCCATATTCACACTTTGTTTGTCTGTTTCAGCCGAATTAGTTGTACCAAGGAGGGGTTCAATAGTTTGTTTTTCCGTAAAGGGCTCCTTCTTTAATACAAAAAGAAAAATCACAACGATTGCCACACCTAAAAAACTACTAAACAAAGAGATAAGTGCTTTTTTCCGTGTCATTAAATTTTTATCAAAAGCCTGTACTTTATTTTGGAGTTCAGATGTTTGCTGATTATCTATGACAGGCTTCATGCTTGCTTTTTTAATATCATTATCCAGGTTGTGCCCCCTCCTTAGTTAGAATAACCAAGCTTTTAAGTAATCACTAACCATCTTTAATAGGAGATTTACTTACCCCACGGCTGTTCACCATATCTTTTAAGCATGACAACTTCTCCGTCATTTTTTGTTAATTGATTATAACCGTATTTAATTTTGTATTCGTTGTATTTTTCTAATTCTATTTTTTTTAAAAAATGCTCTGATAAAGATAATTCACGTTCATCAATTAACAGAAAGTGTTCGCCATTTTTTTCTATAATATTATGTTCATCAATTTTATATGTGCTTTCTATATGTACATTATTAATGGAATAAAAACCTGCTACAAATAAACCTACAAAAAGAATGCCTAAACTTGTTACAAACAACTTACTTTTTCCCATGACCATCACCTCAAATAAAATGTGAAGAAAAATCTATTTTTTACTATTTTTTAAAATTGTTGTATGATTATATAAAGATATTTTATCATGAATATTCTGTAAATTAAAGGTTGAAAGCTTTCTAAAAATCAAAATGACAGTAAACAAAGCTGCATTTTCAATTAGTTGCACTTCGGCGAAAAGAGGGTACAGGATTGTTTTTAAATTTCGGGAAAAATATAAAATTTCTGAAACTAATTGAGGTTTTATTCGTACATATAGGTAGTACATAACAAGGGGGTGTTTATATGTTATTCGGATTTTCGCTCACCACGATTTATTTAACAGTGCTTATCGTTATTGGAAGCTGTACCGTGCTTTATTTGTTTTTTGGCGATTTAGTAGATGGTGTAGGAGAAGGAATTCCATTTCTAGATCCAGCTGTTATTCTTGCCTTTATTTCAATAACAGCAGCAAGTGGCTATATATTGGAGCATTTCACGAATTTATCTAGCGTACTCATTTTTGTTTTGTCCCTTATACTATCAGCTATTTTCACAGGGTTACTTTATTTTTTCTTACTTGTTCCTCTACGCTCAGCAGAAGTATCACTCGCTTATACGGATGCTTCGCTTGAAGGGCAAGTTGGTAAAGTGATTGTACCGATTCCATTTGATGGCTTTGGTGAAATCGTCATCGAATCCGTAAATGGCATTATTTCAAAGCGAGCAACAAGCTATCAAGGCGAAGAAATTCCTTATAACACACCGGTATTAATTGTAGAAGTAAAAGAAGGCACAGCATTTGTTAGTGCCTATAACAAAGGTTTTTCTGAACAAACAATTTAAGGGGGAAATTTGATGTTTGGTATAGACATAGGTGTTTTAATTGCTGTCGGAGTTGTATTATTTTTAATCCTTGCGATGGTTTTAGTATATGTTTCGAAGTATCGTACAGCAGGTCCAGACGAGGCATTAATTGTAACAGGGAGCTACCTTGGTTCTAAAAATGTGCATACAGATGAAACAGGCAATCGCATTAAAATTATTCGCGGAGGTGGTACATTCATTTTCCCGGTATTCCAGCAAGCACAACCGCTTAGCTTGTTATCTAGTAAATTAGATGTAACGACACCTGAAGTGTATACAGAGCAAGGCGTTCCAGTAATGGCTGACGGTACAGCGATTATTAAAATTGGTAGTTCCATTTCAGAAATTGCTACAGCAGCGGAGCAATTTTTAGGAAAAGATAAGCATGATCGTGAAATGGAAGCACGTGAAGTATTAGAAGGTCATCTACGTTCCATTCTAGGATCTATGACAGTTGAAGAAATTTACAAAAATCGTGATAAATTCTCACAAGAAGTACAGCGTGTAGCTTCACAAGATTTAGCGAAAATGGGACTTGTTATTGTATCATTTACAATTAAAGATGTACGTGACAAAAATGGTTATTTAGAGTCTCTAGGTAAACCAAGAATCGCACAAGTGAAGCGTGACGCGGATATTGCGACAGCTGAGGCAGACAAAGAAACACGTATTAAACGTGCCCAAGCTGATCAAGAAGCACAAAAAGCAGAGCTAGCTCGTGCAACAGAAATTGCCGAGGCAGAAAAAGACAATCAATTAAAAGTAGCTGAATACCGCCGTGAGCAAGATATTGCAAAAGCCCGCGCGGACCAAGCGTATGAGTTAGAAACGGCACGTGCAAAACAAGAAGTAACAGAACAAGAAATGCAAATCCAAATTATCGAGCGTCAAAAGCAAATTGAATTAGAAGAGCGAGAAATTTTACGTCGTGAGCGTCAATATGACTCAGAGGTAAAGAAAAAAGCGGATGCTGAACGTTATGCCATCGAGCAAAAAGCAGCAGCTGATAAAATGAAGCAGCTAGCTGAAGCAGATGCTGAAAAATATCGTATTGAAACACAAGCCCAAGCTGAAGCAGAGCGTATTCGATTAGATGGTTTAGCCAAAGCAGATGCAGAGCGTGCACAGGGAACAACTGAAGCAGAAATTATTCGTCTGCGCGGTTTAGCAGAAGCGGAAGCGAAACAAAAAATTGCAGAAGCATTCGAGCAGTATGGTCAAGCAGCTATTCTTGATATGATTGTGAAAATGATGCCAGAGTATGCGAAGCAAGTTGCAAGCCCACTATCGAATATCGACAAAATTACGGTTGTTGATACAGGGAGTGGTGAAGGTGGCGGTGCCAATAAAGTGACTTCATATGCGACAAATTTAATGAGTTCATTACAAGAAACATTAAAAGCATCATCGGGTATTGATATGAAGGAATTAATTGAAACGTATGTAGGAAAAAGCGTGCCAACAACACAAGCTCCACAACGAAAAATTGTATCTCATGAATTAGAGGAAGTAAATGTGTCACGCGAATTAGAAGAAGTAAATAAATAATTAAAACTGAGCCTCCAATAGTGCGTGTAAAAGCCGCTATTGGGGGTTTTAATAAGTAGATGAAGCTATTTAATAACTAACTGAATTTGGATAAAGATGATGTAATTTACATTTTATACCTTGTTGAGTATGATAAAGAAAAGATAGTTTTAATACATAGGAGGTATCTATATGATTCTTGGATTACACCATGCACAGATAACTATTCCAAAAGGTGCAGAAAAAGAAGGTAAAAAATTTTATTGTCATGTATTGGGATTAGAAGAAATTGAAAAGCCAGTTTCACTTCAAGGAAGAGGGGGTTTTTGGTTACAAGTTGGTAATCAAGAGGTACATGTAGGAACAGAAGATGGCTTTGATCGATTAACAACGAAAGCCCACTTAGCATACCAGGTTGACGATGTATCATATTGGAGGAGCGTATTGGTGGAACATGATATAGAAATATTAGATTCAGTACCAATTCCAAATTTTGAACGCTTCGAGTTTAGAGACCCTTTTGGAAACAGAGTTGAAATTATTAAAGTAATTTAAG
>DEQI01000081.1:1488-4668 GCA_002360295.1 Planococcaceae bacterium UBA3370 | reverse complement strand
AGTTTTTATATTGTATTATTGCTTCTCATAATAGGTCTCATAATATACTATTTTTATCGGAGAAAAAAGCAGAGAAGCAACTAAAAACACCTTCAAACCGTCACAGAATTTGAAGGTGTTTCTTATTTTATTTGGCATGGTATGTGCTAACTCTACGATCTTTTCGTTGAATTTTATTAAACCAAGCTTGATCTTTTTCTTCTTGTTTTAATGTGTTCACGATAGATGTTGAGCAGCTAACACATATTTTTTCTTGTGTAATTTTTCCACAACGTTCGCATGGCGCGCCTAAATTAGGAAATATCGTCTTTTTTAATTTTCCTTGTTTTACCCATTTATACAGTAATTCAGCTGAAACTCCTGTCAATGCAACTACTTCATCATTCGTTAGTAGTCGATTATTTTTTCTAAGTAAAAAGTGGAGGAGGTCAGCAAAAATATCTTCTTCACGCGCATCTAACTTTTTTTCAAATAGTGGCATTCAAACATCCCTCGCTTTTTACTAATGATCATTTAACTAATTGTTTCATTTATATGTAAAGATGGTGCATCATGTTTATAATTTTCCCAACGATCGCGAGCAATTTTTCGATATTTAGTCGATACAGTTCGACTCGCAATTAATCGTGAAAAAGCTTTTTTAGCTTCTGCTATATCTCCAAGTCTTAAGCTTAGTTCGGCATACAAGTATTGGATTCGTTCCTCGCCTTCTTGATTGGATGCAAATGATTTGCTATAAAAATCTCTCGCAGCATACAAATAGCGCATTTCTGTTTCTGTTTCATTTTTCAATCGATATAGCCAGGCTAGCTTTAGCGCAAAATTGCCCATTAAAAGTGGTTCTTCCATCGATGCTCTTGATACAAGATAAGCTAACTTATAGCTCATAATCGCTTCATCTATTGTTCGTTCTTTACATATATTAAGTGGTTTTTGTAGTTCTTTAATGTACAATTCTTCAATTAATAGCATAAAAGGTCCATACGTTCGTGTCATAGATTTATGATATGCATAGCCACAATGTGGACAAACAGCGACCTCATATAAAAGGGGATTTAAGCCTTCGTAAATAGGCATAAAATCAGTTTGTTCTGCAACTATTTTATAGCGATTAGGGCGTACTTTAAATGTCGTGAATTTTTTTTTACAAAACTTACAATCTACATTACTTTCGTAGTAGTAAATATTAAAAGCCATATGATAATATCTCCTTCACAACCATTTTAAAATAGTACTTTTATTTTACATTGGAAACAGTAATTATTGAACTATGTATATAGTAAAAAATTGTAATTACCATATTTATGCGCTATTCGTCTTATTTCTTTCGTATTATAATTCTTATACCATCATTTTCATCTTTTTTCAATGATGTTAGGTTATATTCAATATTTTGTTCTGAATAAAATAGTGTTGCTGTTTACTATAGTAAGAAAAAACTGTCCTGTAAGTTGTTACTTACAAGACAGTCCTATACGAAAGTATAAATTTCGTTAGCTGGGCAGCATGCTATGCATTTCTTATTTTGTTTCAATGACTGTATGTGCAATGTTTACGGCATGATCACCAATGCGTTCTAGGTTACTAATAATATCAACAAATACAATACCTGCTGAACCTGTACAAATGCCTCCATTTAGGCGAAGTATGTGACGTTTACGAAGTTTACGTTCCATTTCATCAATAATATCTTCGTTTGAAAGGACAGCTTGAGCAAAACTAACGTCGCGTTTATCTAATGAACGAATGGATAATGAAACAGTTTCTACTGTTAATTCAAACATTTCATGTAACTCTTTAGTCGCTTCTTCACTTAGCTTTACGTTATTATTTACTAAATAGTCAATTAGCTCAGTGATGTTTTCGAAGTGATCACCGATACGTTCGATATCACGTATGTTTTCTAATAGTGCACGGTGTACTAGGGAGTCATGTTCTGAAAGAGATTGTTTAGAAAGTGAAACTAAATACTCTGTTGATTTTTGGTCTAAATTATTAATCGCTTCTTCCAGTTGTACTGTTGTACTAGCATGTTTATTATCTTTTGTATTTAAATAATGTAATGTTTCTTGTAATCCATGAACACTATATTCACCCATGCGTACAATTTCTTGTTTTGCTTGTCCAAGCGCAATAGATGGAGATTTTGTAATTAAGCTGTAATCTAAATACTTTGGTTTATATTCAATAGCCGTATCTTCTCCAGGAATCAGGCGTGTTACTAACCAAGCCCAAGCACCGATAAATGGTAGTTGGATTAACGTATTAGCAACATTAAATGTACCGTGTGCAAAGGCAATTTGCATTTTTTCTTCAAGCCCTAGTACCCCAGTAATCCATTCCATATAGGAAGTAAATGGTACTAATAAAATCATAAAGATAATTGTACCAACAACATTAAATAATACGTGTGTTGCAGCAGCACGACGCGCAGCGACAGATGTACCTAATGCTGCTAATATCGCTGTAATCGTCGTACCGATATTATCACCAAACAGTACTGGTAGAGCTCCGTTTAATGGAATTAATCCTTCCGCATATAAGCCTTGTAAAATACCTATTGTAGCAGATGAGGATTGTACTATTAATGTAAATATTGTACCGACAATAACTCCTAAAATGGGTTGATCACTCATATTTACAGTTAGGTCCAAGAACGGCTGCCATTCGCGAAGAGGCTTCATCCCGCCACTCATTAACTCTAAACCGATAAATAAACCTGCAAATCCGAATAGTACTTGTCCGATATTTTGAATCGTATTTTTCTTGAAAAAGAATAACAAGATGGCACCAATCGCCAGTATCGGATAGGCATATTCACCAACATCAATCCCAATGATAAAGGCTGTTACGGTTGTACCAATGTTCGCCCCCATAATGACTCCAATTGCTTGGCGAAGCTTCATAAATCCAGCACTTACTAAGCCGACAGTAATAACCGTAGTACCTGAGCTTGACTGGATAAGTACTGTTACAACAATCCCGACTAATACGCCCATTAGTGGATTGGTTGTAAATCTATCGAGGATATCACGTAAACGATCTCCTGCCACTTTTTGTAGGCCGTCTCCCATAAATTTGATTGCAAAAAGGAAAAGACCTAGTCCTCCAAGAAATTGAAATATCATTTCTTGCCAGTTAATATCCACTATTGTCACCTCAACTAAAATTTTCATGGAT
>DEQI01000081.1:0-1399 GCA_002360295.1 Planococcaceae bacterium UBA3370 | reverse complement strand
AATTTACAAAAACGCAATAATAAATTTACATTGCGTTTACAAAACGACAACTAAATTGACATATTTTTATTCGTTTTTACTTAAAAAATGCTTTTTTATGCGTTTATTTTGTCGATAAATGCAATTTTATAGTGTTAAAGACTTAGTTTTCTAATTAAAAAAATCATAATATTGTTTATTTTTTTTCTGCAATAAGCAAATAAATAGAGAAAAATGGCATTTCAAATTAGATGAATCGTATCGGGGAATTTTTTATCCACTTCGATTTAGGAGAAGTTTAACCTCTATATATGGGTACCTTGATTTGGCGGGTAGTTGGATTTGTGAATAATGCTGATAGAATGAAAAATAGGGGGTCTCAATTTGGTTAAGCCCCCTTAATATTGCTTTATTTTTCTTCAAAGCCTAGCACCACTCCTATAATTTCAGTTTGCTTTAATGCTCCGAAATAGCGACTATCTGTCCCTCGCCACCACTGATCCACTAAAATATATACTTCGTTTTCCTTTACATGTGTTAATGACGCTGAAATGGAAAAAGTTTCTCTTATTGCCTCTTCATTTACGAAACTGTTTTTATCAACCTTTTTTAAATATTCTTCTGCATTCAGACCGAACCTTGTTGCTCTTCCATAAAACGTCTCAAGTTTCTTCCCATCAATCCACACTTGCCCGTCAATTATTTCGACAGATTCACCAGGAAGGGCGACTATTCTTCCTAAATATTGAGCCGGAATATTGGGATTTTGTTGGCGTATATATGCTGGCATTTGATAATAGACGACATCTCCGCGCTTGAATGTGTTAACGGCGGGATCAATAACTAATAAAGAATGAATCGTTTCATAATCGTGGTTTCCTCGGTCCATAGCATCACTCAACCATTCAGCCGTTATGAGACCTTCTGATAATCGCACAGTTGCAATTTCACTCGATGTAGTGGAATCGGTAATTGTTTCGATAGCCTGTTTAGATGCAAAAAACTGAAAGGCACCTATTAGTACAATAATACTAAAAAGAGTGAATACAAACGGAGGGGCAAGTGGGCGTTTTTTCGTTTGAATTTTCTGGATGACTGCATTTTTGTTATCTATTGTAAAAGTGACAGAACTTAGGGGATCCACATCCTGTTTTCTTTTTAATGATTGGTATTCCTTATGCATGAAAATCACCATCCTTCAATCGTTGTTCAAGCATTGTTCGACCTCTTTTTAGACGCGTTTTTATTGTATTTTCATTGATGTTTAATAGAGTTCTAATTTCTACTATTGATAAATCTTCGTAGTAATAAAGTAACAATATTTCACGATATTTTATAGGTAGTATAAGAACTTGTGCAAATAAATACTGTTGTTGCTCAGAGTCTAAAACGGCTTTTTCTGTTGAATTTTTTGATTTTG
>DEQI01000006.1 GCA_002360295.1 Planococcaceae bacterium UBA3370 | reverse complement strand
ATAAAAATAAAAACAAGTGTATTCCTATAAATATTTCGACTTTTTAGATTGTACAAAAAACTCCGTTTATATACCTCTAAATATCTGCTCGCTCATGTATTATTTTTTATTAAAAAAACTACTTCCTAGCTTTTCTACAATTGTAGGTGCAACCGCATATAGTTTACTAGTAATTCCCATAATGCGAGGTATATTTACAGCACGAACTGGTTTCTCAATCGTTTTTATAACCGCATTAGCGACTTCATCTGGTGTAAGTAAAAAGCGCTTAATCGACGTTCGATAGGCATTTGTTGCATCTGCCTTTTGTAAAAATGGTGTATCGATTGGACCAGGATAAATACCTGTCACTTTCAAGTTATATGGGGCTACTTCTAATCTTAATCCATCGATAAACCCTGATAGTGCATGCTTTGTAGCTGCATAAACACTCGCCTTTCTTGTTGGCACTTTACCAGCCTGAGAACTTATAAAAATAAGATGGCCGCTATTTTGCTCTATCATTTTTGGCACTATTTGCTTTGCTAAATGAATGGGAGCACGTACATTGACATCAATCATATCCTCAATATTATCATCTGATAATTCAAAGGCGTTATTAAAAATACCAATGCCAGCATTTAAGATGGCTACATCAATACGAGGAAGCTCTGAAACTACACGCTTCATATCAGAAATAATGCGTAAATCTGCTTGGATTGTTTTGACGCCCATGTTATTTAATGTATTTAGAGCTGCTTGATTACGTCCTGTTGCATAGACTGTGTAGCCTTTCTCTATGCATACTTGTGTAATTTTCAAACCAATACCACTTGTTGCCCCTGTGACAAATATTGTTTTTTTATTCATCTTAATGTATACCACCTAACATTATTAATTTTATTGATACGAATTATATTTCCTTATTATAGAAAAAAGTATGTACGATATTAAATACCATACATACTTATTACATGATTGATTCACTCTATTGAACGTTCCTTATCAAGGCCTAATAATTGTAATAATGAATCCTTTGATTGGAGAAAATCGGATAAATAATATTTATCTAGCACTGCTAAATAAGCTTGAAGAGCTTCGTTTAGAGCATGCTTTAATTGGCACTCTGCGGAAATTTTACATAAATTATTTTCTGGATTAAAGCATTCTACTAAATGAAAATCTTCCTCGGTCTTTCTTACAACTGCACCAATATTTATTTCTTCAGGTGAGGTAGCTAGTCGAATACCTCCGCCTCTACCACGAATTGTTTCGATCAAGCCATGCTGCCCGAGATCATAGGTAACTTTCATTAAATGATTTTTTGAAATTTGATATGTGTCTGCAATTTCTTGGATTGTTGCTAAATGATTTTGACCGCGCACGCCTAAATACATGAGCACACGCAGCGAATAATCTGTATATACTGTTAAGCGCACTTCTCCACCAACTTTCTATATGACAGTATAACATTGTTTGGTAACAATTCCCGAAAATTAGCTTTAAATTTATAGATGTATTTTATATACTACATTTTATATTTGCTAAGTCAATTGTCTATGTACAATATTTCTTTTCAAAATTGTAAAGTATTTTTTTTCCTACAAACGGACTTCACACATGTTCTTCTGTCATGCATTAGCTATTGAAATTACAATTAAGAGGCTTAAAGAGCAGACTCCTTATGCCTCTATTATTAAGTTCATCCTTACATCCACATTGACAAGAAAAGCGTTATTTTTCCAATCTTAAGCTCCTATGCTTGTTGATAAAAATATACCCCATCCACTATATCAAAAGAGGCATATCCTTCATCTATTAAATAATCAAGCTGGCCTATAGTTTCTGATAATGTTAATCCTGGTTGTTGATCATATACTTTGCCGAAAAGCGCACGCGTTACATCATAAACTGTTTGAGGCTCTTTAATTAATTGCCATACTTTCATCGCGCGTTGATGCTGTTTTTCTAAACGCTCTGTAACGAGTTCACTACTATTTAGTACATTATCACCATGCCCTGTGTACAAAGTGGATACATGTAAATCACGTAATTTCTTTAATGAAGCATTGTACTGGAGCAATGACTTTGGCCGATCACCTTGCAAATCAACTGGAGGTTCAATAAGCGGATTACTCGAAACTCTATCTAATAATAAATCTCCACCGATTCCTTCTGCTGTTTGCTCGTTAACAAAAATTAAATGGCTTTGTGCATGCCCAGGTGTTTCGTACGTAACTAAACCAGGATGCCCCGGTACTTCATCACCGTCTTGGAGGAACTGTGTTAACGGGCGGGTACCAAACAGTTCCATTTCTCCACGCACATGTAATATACGCTCAATATCTTTTTGTGGTACATGCTCTTTTTGCATCTGCTCTCGGTAAAACTGATGATAATAGTTTAAAAAATCGTCGGATTGTCGCATCCAATAATCGACATAACGATGCCCTAGAAGCTCTGCATTCGGAAAAGCATCTACCCACCCTGCATGATCCGGATGGTGATGCGTTAGAACGACTTGCTCAACATCGCTTAATGTATAACCAGTACAATGAATTCCCCACTTGATCGCTTCATAGGCCTCTTCGGTTTTAGGTCCTGCGTCAAATAATGTTAATGCATCCCCTTTTACTAAAAATGCGTTTACATCCCCCACCGCATAAGGTGTCGGAATAATCATTTTATGTACTTCCACATACAACATCCCCTTTTGAAAAACTGAATAGCTATTCATTGTATTTTACTCTTTCTTGTCGATTTCGTCACGCTTTAAGGTTGACTTTAGGGAAGTTGATTCATATAATTTGATTATTCAAATTATTTTGCGTTGAAAAAGTCAAGTAAATAAATAAATGGTGATAAGAGAGAGCTACATTTGGTGAAAGTAGTTGACCCGCTTTATTTATTGAACCTACTTTTGAGCTGTTATGCCAACATAACCGTTTTCCTTTGCGTTAAAAAGGGATAAGTTGCACATGATGTGAACTAAGGTGGTACCGCGGAAATTTAGTGTTTTCGTCCTTAATTAAAGGACGGGAACACTTTTTTTATTGGAGGAGGATTGAACATGACCAACATTATTTTTATTGGTGCCGGCTCTATGACTGAGGCGTTAATACAAGGCTTGCTTAAAAAGGGATCTGTACCAAATGATCGAATTTATATAATGAATAAATCAAATAAAGACAGATTACACCTATTGAAACGTCAATATGGTGTGAAGATTTTAGAAGCATTAGAAGATATTTCGAACGCAGATTTACTAATTTTAGCGATCAAACCTAAAGATGCGGAAGCGGCAATGACTGCGATCGTCCCTTATATGCAGCCCCATACAGCTGTGCTATCTGTATTAGCCGGCACTGGCATGAAAACTATACGTGCAATATTAGGCAATAGACCAATCGCACGTGCTATGCCAAACACATCCGCTACCATTGGGATGTCCGCTACAGGTATTGCCTTTAATGAAGAAGTAACAGCTGAATTAAAAACACTATTTTTTAATTTATTAAACGCTGTAGGTATAGTTGAAGAAGTAAAGGAAGACCAATTGCACGCGATTACCGCCCTTTCAGGCAGCGGTCCTGCTTATATTTATTATTTACTCGAAGCATTTGAAAAAGTCGGGACAGAATTAGGATTAGAGGAGGACATTGTACGTAGGTTAATGGTTCAGACGATCGCTGGTTCAGCCTCTATGCTTCATTCATTGCAATTAGAGCCTGCCGATTTACGTAGGAAAGTAACGAGCTCTGGAGGTACGACAGAAGCCGGCATTCATGCATTAGAACAACATCATTTTACTGAAGCGATCACCGCTTGTATTAAAAGCGCAGAGACAAGGTCAAGAGAATTAGCAAATAAAAAATAAGAAGGAATATAAAAAATGACAAAACTATTTAATCCGTTTTCAATTCGTGGCGTACCATTGAAAAACCGTATAGTAATGGCACCTATGTGTACAAAATTGATGGGATATGGAGGCATGTAGATGCTACCTCAAATGATCGTGGAAATCGTTTCGACAATCAAGTAAGTACTATTTATTAACAGATGAACAACTAAGTAGCACACACATTTGGGATAGGCAACTCTATACAGAGGCGAAATAATAGATAGAAAGCTGGTACATTGTTACTCCCCATAACACTACCAGCTTTTTTACACTTTTTAAAGAACCCCAGCTTTAATCCTCTTAACGATTGAATAAGTCGTATAACATGCCATAGGTGCGAGTACACATGCAATAATCACCCAAGTTGTCAAAGCTTCAGCTTGCTGTAAGGAGCTAAAATTTGTAGCAATAAATATGATTACCCCAAATAATAATATGTAACTCAAGACATTCGGAAAAATGACGAGTAATCGTAAAACAGCAGGATTCATTCTCGGTTGATTCATGA
>DEQI01000148.1 GCA_002360295.1 Planococcaceae bacterium UBA3370 | reverse complement strand
TTAAAAGAAGCACGTGAAATGAAAGGCGTAAAAGTGTATGTCGCTCCTAAATATTATGAAACTGTTACAAAAAGTCGTAATGAGCTAGCAGAAATGTTTCCGCCAGAAGTTCCTTTGTTATTTTTTGTGAATGAAGATTTACAAGAAACGGAAAGCTATATTGAAACAAATCACGGTCGCATCGTTTTGACAATAGATGAGCAATTAAATGAGCTCCGGTTAAAGTTAAATGAAATATTAGAAAGCAAGGAATGATAAACGGATGAAAACGGCTCAATTAATTAATAAAATTCCAACTCTAAATACGTTTAAAAAATTTGGACGGGTATCGAGAGTAGTAGGCTTGATGATTGAGTCGCAAGGTCCGGAAAGTTCAATTGGTGATGTATGTAAAATACATGTGAATACAGTTCGACATGGTGAACAAACGATATTAGCGGAAGTAGTCGGCTTTAAAGATGAAATTGTCATTCTAATGCCTTTCTCCTCATTACGTGAAATATCGATAGGGTGTTTAGTTGAAGGGACTGGCAAGCCTTTAGAAGTAAAAGTGGGTCCAGAATTGATTGGAAAAGTTCTCGACTCTATGGGAAATCCGTACGATGGTTCTACATTACCGAAAGGGTTGGTGTCAGTACAAACAGAGCAAGACCCGCCTAATCCGATGACACGTCCACCAATCAATGAAAAAATTGAAGTCGGTGTGAAAGCTATTGATGGTATGCTTACAGTCGGCATGGGACAACGTGTTGGTATTTTTGCGGGTTCTGGTGTTGGGAAAAGTACGCTGCTCGGAATGATTGCACGCAATACGGAAGCGGATTTAAACGTCATAGCACTTGTTGGAGAGCGTGGTCGAGAAGTACTTGAATTTATTGAACGAGATTTAGGTCCAGAAGGTTTAAGTCGTTCGATTGTCGTGGCAGCAACAAGTGACCAGCCAGCATTAATGCGCATAAAAGCAGCCTTTACGGCAACCGCTATCGCAGAATACTTCCGTGATCGCGGTATGAATGTCATGTTAATGATGGATTCTGTAACGCGCGTTGCGATGGCACAGCGAGAGGTAGGGCTAGCAGTCGGTGAGCCACCAGCTACTCGAGGCTACACCCCTTCCGTATTTGCTATTTTACCAACATTGTTAGAGCGTACAGGTACCAATTTAAATGGTACAATTACAGCTTTTTATACAGTATTAGTAGACGGTGATGATATGAATGAGCCAATTGCTGATACAGTACGGGGAATTTTAGATGGTCATATTGTCTTAGACAGAACTTTGGCCAATAAAGGACAATACCCGGCAATTAATGTGTTAAAAAGTATTAGTCGGTTAATGAATCATATAGCTGAGCCGAAGCATGTAAAAGCAGCTGAAAGATTACGAGAGCTTTACTATACATATGCCAAATCAGAAGACTTGATAAATATTGGTGCCTATAAACGTGGTACGTCTCGTGAAATTGATGAGGCCATTCAATATGAGCCGTTAATTACTTCGTTTTTAAAACAAAGCTTTAAAGATAATGTATCGTTAGAACAAACGGTAAATGAACTCATTTCATTAGCAAATGGTGGTGCAAAATCATAATGCAATATACTTACCGATTTGAAAAAATATTGACAGTTCGTGAACAGGAAAAAACAGAATCAGAAATAGCCTATAAAGAATCTGTTCGTGCATTTGAAGAAATAGCGACGAAACTTTATGACTTACTGAAGAAAAAGGAAGACTTAATTGACTTCCAACAAGAACGATTAAAAATCGGATCTTCTATTGATGAAATTAGCCACTATGCAAAATTTATCAATAGTATGGAAAAGACGATTGAAGATGTACAAAAAAAAGTAATACAAGCTCGTTCCAAAATGCAGTGGCATGAGCAAAAATTATTAGAAAAAAACTTGGAAGTACGCAAATTCGAAAAAATGAAAGAGAAGGACTTCGCTTTGTTTCAAGGTGAACAAAACCGGATTGAAGCGATTCAATTAGACGAGTTGTCTACGATTGCGTATTACAAGAAAGAAATCAGGTGAGATTTCATGGCAAAAAATAAAATCGAACAGGTAGCGGTTGAGGAGAATTCGGAAAAAGGACCTGGACTATTCCAAAAGCTGTTTTTTTGGGTGCTGATTCCGCTATTATTTACTTTTACTATTTTTTTAATAGTAGCGCAATTTACCAACATGAATGTATTCCAATTTGCAGATGGGTTAAAAGATAAAATTCCATTTTTGCAATCTGAGGAAGCTGAAGTTGCTGAGGATAGTCCGTTAAATGAACAAAAAATCGTGACATTGCAAGCGCAACTTCAAGAAAAGGAAGCAGAAATTTCTCAATTGCAATCCAAACTCGATTCATCTGAAGAAGAAGTCGAGACGTTGTTAATTGAGCAAGAGCGACTCAATTTTGAAATTGAAAAGTTAAAGCGTAATCAAGAAGAGACTGCTAAAGACTTTAATGAAATTTTAAGCACATTTGAAAAAATGTCAGCTAAAAAAGCAGCACCCATATTAGTTCAAATGAGTGATGAAGAAGCATTACGTATTTTGTCTAGTATGAAACCAGACACATTATCAGCAATATTTGAAAAAATGAGTGCTGCTGATGCTGCTCGTTATACGGAATTATTAGCAAAAAATTAGATGGAAAAGGAGGTGAAACTATGAATATCGCTATGTTACAGCAATTAGCGCCCAAAGTATCTGTACAAAAACAAAGTACAGCTCAGCCTACATCCAATCAAACTATTGAAAAATTTGGTGCGGTTTTTAAAGAAGCAATCAATGCAAATCAAAATTCAAAGGTACAACAAAATGATTCTTCTTCAACATCCTCCTCTGATTTGCAAAAAGCAGAAGAGGTATTGAATGCTGAATCTTTAGAAGAGGTACTCGATATACTCGATATTCCACATGATGATGCCATGTTGTTCGTTGAAATAAATCAACAAACAGTTCCTGTAGAAGAGATGCTGAACATGGATGATTTAGCTGGGGCATTAGGTATTGAAGTGGAAGATTTAATGGCCATTGTTGAGCAATTGCTTGGTGAAGAGCTACAAACAGACGATGTATGGGCGATGATTGAACAAGCTCCAAATTTACTAGGTCAAATAATGACGGCTATGCAAGGTGAACATAATGTATCATCTCAAGATGCGGCGAAGGTTTTACAGTTTTTAAAGCTCGCTCAATTAATTGGTGAGAAAACAGATACAGTGTATGGACAAGAGCTACAATTAACACAGCTCAAAAGTGCCTTACAACAAGTAGCTGTTCAAGTGCAGCCAATACAACTGCAAGAAACATCTAAAACAGCCGTAATACAACAAGTAATGCAACCATCTGTTCAACAAACAACTAAACAAGAAGTGGATACAACCCAGACAAATACAACGGCGCAACAGCAGTTAACGACGCCGACAAAAACGGTGTCCATTACATTACCGACAGAACGTTCAGGGCAATCAGAAGCGCTTCTGAAAGAAATTCAGAATCTAATCAATCGTAGCCAAATGTCTAATTCGCAGGGGACGATGCGCTTAATGCTTAAGCTGTACCCGGAAAATTTAGGCTCCATACGTATCGAAATCATGCAAAAAGATGGGGTTTTAACAGCTCGTTTATTAACGACAACAACGGCAGGAAAAGAATTACTAGATTCCAATTTACATCAATTGAAGTCGGCGTTCGTCGCTCAAAACATTCAAATGGAGCGTATTGATGTGGCGCAATCATTACAAGATGCTGAACGGAATATGCGTGATCAAAGCTTCTTTAATCATTTCTTTAAACAACAAACGGAAGAAGACCAAGAAACAGAGAATGACAATGATGATGAAGATCAAAAGTCATTCAGTGATTATTTAAATGAGGAGGTGTAATAAATGACAAGTAAAATAACAAGTGATTATTATTATTCAAGCTACACACCACCAACAACGGAAACAGGAAATAGCTCGCTTGGGAAAGATGCCTTTCTAAAGTTACTTATTACTCAGTTACAAAATCAGGACCCGACTAATCCAATGGATGACCGAGAATTTATCGCACAAATGGCCCAGTTTTCTTCATTGGAACAAATGCAAAATATGACAAAAGCAATGGAGTCCCTATTAGAATCACAGCATCAAACACAATTAATGTCCTATACATCTTTTATCGGAAAAGAAGTAAAATGGCATGAGTTAACAGAAGAATTAGATGAAAAAGGTAACCCTGTTGTCAATGAAGGGACAGGTACCGTTAGTGAATTAAAATTTGTCGATGATAGCGTAGTATTTGTACTGTCGGATGGTAAAGAAATTTCTCCAGGAAATATTTCTTCAATTATAAACAGTGCTTCGAGTACAAGTGGGACAACTACTGAAAATCCGTTTGTAGAAGCAAGTAATCTAATCGGTCAAACGATTCAGTACAGCAACAGCGATGGAGAAATGATACAAGCCATTATTGAAGCCATTACGACAAAAAACGGTGTTATTCAATATGTGTTAAACAATGGTGAACGTTTAACGAAAGATCAACTACAACTAGTGGAAGAATCTACTGAAGATGTACCAAATGCTGAATAAGGTGGTGAGTTGATGAATCGAATAAATATTCAGCGAATCCCGTTTCATCCACCTATACAACCAACAAAGTCGTCTAGACAAACACCTGCAGCTTCTTTTATAGAGCATATGCAACAGGCGGCAGCGGCTGAGGAACTGAAAATTAGTAAACATGCAACTGAACGCATACAGGAGCGTAATATTACTATTTCAGATGATGAGTGGCAAGTAGTAACAAATAAAGTATTTGAAGCCCGTGATAAAGGGGTGACACAGCCATTAGTGCTAATGGAGCAGGCAGCCCTTATCGTAAGTGCGAAAAATGCAACAGTAATTACAGCAATGGACCGCACAGAAGCAAAATCACAACTATTTACCAATATTGATGGAACCATTGTACTTTAGGCTGGACCTTATAGGAAGCCTACTACGCTACAGACTGATCGATGTAGTGTAAATCGACGTTTATACTCTAGTAAACGAATTTGATAAGATGAAGGGAGAACAAAACAATATGTTACGTTCTATGTATTCAGGTATTTCAGGTCTTAAAAATTTCCAAACTAAATTGGATGTAATTGGTAATAATATATCGAATGTCAATACGTACGGTTTTAAGAAAGAGCGTACAATTTTCAAAGATTTAATTTCACAAACACAATCAGGTGCATCAGGTCCTTCTCAAACACGTGGTGGTGTAAATGGAATTCAAGTAGGGTTAGGCTCTCAGCTTGCAGCAATTGATACGATTCATGGAAGTGGATCATTACA
>DEQI01000135.1 GCA_002360295.1 Planococcaceae bacterium UBA3370 | reverse complement strand
AATTCATTTTCGTCATATTGGCCGAGCGCATCTGATTCATTGCCACCAAACATCCCCCATGAAGTGCCAGCACCGATCATTAATTCTTTTTCTAGCGCAATTGAATGCAACATTGCTAATGTTTTTGCGATTGATATTATATGCAAGTCCGTTAGTTGTTGTATTTCTTGCCCTTGCATTGCACCTTCTAATGTAAAAATAAAATGAGCATCAACAGTAAATTGATTATTTTTTGTTTTTAAATAAGATGTTACCGGTAAATATGGTTGTAACATGGTAGCAAAATGACAACTTCGCTCCACCGTTTCTCGTTTTCCTTGTTCACCTTTTAAATAAAGTATTCTGTCGTTTACAGTTAATAATTTCACCAATACCTTCGAATGATTCCGTACTATTTGAATATCTTTTATATCTTCTATTGAGTAATGGCTTAAAATGTTTCGAATATCACTTTCACTTAATAGTGGATTATTCATTGGTTAACACCCCTTTCTTTTCCAATTTTATCCCAATTAATATTTTAAACTAAAAGCACATGAATATCTTGTAATAAATGGACTATTTATTGTAATTTTTAATCAATATTGGTTTATCATTAAATAGATTAAAATAGAACGAAGGAATGTTTTGAGGAGGTACTGTATGATTCATATAGTTTTTGGACAATCAATAGCAGGCTCATTACGCTTTGCATTAAAAGATCAAACACAAGAAATAATCGTCTTTCCTGAATATTTTGGTGAAGGACCACTTTATCAACTTTTCACTACCGAAGGATTTCAACAACGGATACAGTGGCTACAAACTACCTTCCGATTTGATGATGCACAAACAAAACAATATACAACTATGTTTAACAATGCTGTATGTAACGTAAAAGCACTTTCACCAAACGAGGAAATTACAATTTGGACATGTGAAAATGCTGCAGAGCAAATTGGATTACGACTTGTACTTTATTTATTAAGACATCATAAAATTGAAATAACTATTCAAAATACATATTTTAATATGCTAAATCTTCATAAAAATTCTGACATTCATTTTGAAATTCGTCGTTCTGGTGAAGTAGCACCAAAGCAATTGCTCCAATTTCAGCAATTAAATTGGCAAAAATCACTTACAAAACAGCAACACAAGCAAATGATCAAGGAATTTGAAAATCTTCTATCTAATCATTCAGTTGTACGAACTTGGCGAGATGGTCAAATACAATTTGATGACTTAACACGTGATGATGCGGTTATTATTGAGCACGCTAAAACACTACAATTAGAAGCACCAGAACAGCAATTTATACAAACAGCTCGCTTAATTGGTACAGTTCTTGGTTTTAGTGAGCATGATATTCATGATACGTGGATTGAATTCAGGTTACGTTCATTAATCACGCAAGGAGTGTTTGAATATGAAGGTGATTTTCGGTCAATCAGGACTTATGGAGTTCGTTTATCGAAAATTTGATACACTAAAAGCCTGTTCCTAATAGAAGAACAGGCTAGTTCTATAATAGATGAATAAGTTACTTTACTAACAAGGTTGCTTCAAATTTATTTGTAGCCTCTATAATTTTCATTTGACTTTCTTTTACTTTTTCTTGTGACTGTGCTGTAACTTCATTCACTTTTAAAGCCTCAAATTTAATGTTTTTTATATTAGTATTTATTTTATCAATTGCATCTTTAGAATTAGTAGATAATTTACGGATTTCTTGTGCAACCACATTAAATACTTTTCCGTATTCGCCAGCTCTTGAGGCTTCTATCGATGCATTTAATGACAGTAAATTCGTTTGAGTCGCTACCTGTTGTATAGTTTGTGATATATCATTTATTAAATCTATTTGACTCATTAGAGAGGATAGAGCAGTCATATTTTCTTCTGAGTTAGCTACAATTGTTTCCCCTATTTCTACTGATATATCTTTTAAATCTGAAAACATTTTAATTGTTTCATTTTCGCGTTTTGTAATATCAGTTGCAATTTTCAAGATGGCATTTACTTGCCCTTCTTTATTTCTTATCGGAACATAAGTAGCTTGTAGCCATAGTTTATCATTCCCTTTTCCTAATCTTTGGATTTTTTCTTGATACTTAACTCCTTTGCGTAAATTTGCCCATAATTCCTGATAGGCAGAACTTACTTTAAACGCTTCTGTACAGAGCTCTTTGTGATGCATATTTTCCATTTCTGTTCTTGTGTAACCAAGACTCGATGCAAAAAGCTGATTTACCCATAATATATTTCCTTTTAAATCAAATTCAATCATCGCTAAATTACTTTCTAAAGAAAAAACAACTTCATTTAAATCTAAAACTTGAGTACTAATTCCCTCTTTCATTAAATCTCTCCTGTATACTAGTGAGTATTTAACTATAAGTAATATGATATGTATAGTTCATTTTACATTACATAAAAAGGTATTAACTAATAACTCATCCAGAATAATACAAAGCAGATTCTACATATTTAACGTATTAAATCAATAAATTGTAAAATTACTAATAAAATATACTTCTTCACTTTTGTAACTATATTCTTATATTTTCATAAATACCAGTTATCAGAAGAAGGATTATTTATACATACATTGAATAAATTATTATTGTACTAGCGCTTTTATTTAGCAAAGGAGAGAAAAGAGTGAACTTAGGGTATCCAATTGCTATCGGGAATACGGCTAAATTATATCTTTATGAGGATAAAATAGTAAAAGTGTTCAAAAAGCATTTACCACCTTCTGAATCTATATATGAGGCAAAGAAACAAGAATTCGCTTACTCGCTTGGGCTTCACGTCCCCAAAATAGTAGAAGTAACTGATATACAGAGTCAACAGGCCATTATTATGGAGTATGTTAAAGGAACAACAGTTGGTGAACTCTTATTGAATAGTATTGAACGAGCAGAGCATTACATCAATATTTGTGTGAATGTACAAAAAAACATACATGCAGTAGAGATTGATACAGAATTACTTGAACCAATGTCTAAAAAGCTGCATCATCAAATAGAAAGGGTAGATCATCTGAATCAAACGCAGAAGAATACATTATTAAGTAGATTAGACAAAATGACATTTAAACCTAGGTTGTGTCACGGAGATTTTCATCCATTTAATTTAATCATGAGTGATGATAAAGTTTATATTATAGATTGGGTTGATTCTAGTTCTGGGGATATTCGTGCAGATGTTTATCGAACCTATTTATTATTTTCGCAGAAGTCAGTAGATTTAGCAGATATGTATTTGGCTATGTATTGTAAAAATACTGATTTATCAAGAGACGAAATATTCCAATGGGCTCCTATTATTGCAGCGGCAAGATTATCGGAAAATGTTTCTTCAGAGAGTAATAAGCGATTAATGGAGATAGTAACCGAATATTTAAAATAAATAGATATAGTTCAACCCCGATTAATTACCTCATTTGTATGGGCAGTTATTCGGGGTTTATATAATTTTTTCGGTTTTAGCAACTTACCTTTTAGCTTGCTCAACTTTTATATGAAACTACTATGTATTATTTGACTATGTTCTATATGAGCAACTAAAAACGATTATCTATTTCTATTAATGGATTATAGGACTAAATAGCACCATTCTTAGGTGTTTTCTCCAGTTTCCATGTCACAATAAATTTCCCTGCTAATTTGTCACCTGTAAGGACAATATTGTATATGCCTGCTTTTTCAATTTCCACTTGTAATGTTTCATCGTCTAGCAGATTTTGACCTATTAAATTACCGCGCTCACAATGGAAGCTATTGCCGTAGCCCCCTCCATTAGCACTTTGCGTTTGAATCGTATACGTAAGAACATCCCCACTTTCAAGCTCAAACGGAATTTTATGTTCACCGTTAAAATATTTAAAAGTCGCCGTATATTCTTCGTCATTTCGTTTTTCCTGCCAGTCCTTCTTTACAGTAAAATCAAACTGTAAAAGCACGAAGAAAAAAAGTGGCATAATGATAAAAACAGTCGTGAACTTTTTCGAATGCTTTGCTAACCATTCACCACCGAAAAAAACAACTGCAACAATCGCGCCGACAACCCCTGCAATCACGGCAAAAATTGACATACCAAAAATAAAAAAGAAGAAAAACCCAGCTAAAATATAGGCAATAACTTTATAAGAATCGAGTATTGACCATTTTTTCGCTAGCCAATCGATAATTGAAGAAGATATAAACCCATAGATAAAAATGATTGCCCATATCCACCAATTACTTGTGGCTTCTACAAAATTAAAAAGATTGAAATTCTCTACAAAAAATAAATACAAAAAAAACATAGATAACGCAAAGCCCGCTCCAGCAAGCTTTGTAGAAAAATACCGCAATGTCACCATAATGCCCCCTAACTAATTACTTCTATTTTATCCTACAACCAATATGAAATGGTTAAAATCGTACAAAATAGCTTAAATTACGACATTTTTCAAAGACAAAAGAAATACAGGATGTTCCAAATATATTTGAAACACCCTGCTCCTTTATTCTACTAATTCATTTGCTAATGTTTTTCTACTAATCCAATAGCCTTGCACTGCAAAAATAATCACTACCGCAAGTACAAAGAATGCACTTACGCCAAGCAAGATTCTAAAATCGAAAATGATGGCTGAGCCTGGATCGACGAGCGCCAATAATTTCGTAAAGGCCGTTCCAATAAGTGTTCCGACAGCCAGTCCATATAAAACGAATGATAACACTTGCGATAAAATAAGCTTGACGAGCCCATTTGGTGTGAGCCCGATTAAACGCTGGATTGCATAATCTGTGCGCTTGCCATAAATCGTATGAAGCAATGTTTGAATAACCCCTAAACAAGTCGCTGCTACAAGCACAATTAATACCCCAATAAATAGGCTCCAGCGTTGGTAATACATCCGCTCATTTTCAGCCAAATACGTGTCATAATCTGAGAACGTTAAAGCCGGCCATCGTTCATGTAAAAAGCTTAGCTCACTTAATGTTTGCTCGATATCCGATGTTTCCACCATTGTTCGCTTTCCGACTGACTGTTCGGTTTCCTTCTGCTTATGTGCGGTTTTCCCGTCTTTGTGTTCGGTTTTTGATTTCTTGTGTTCGGTTTCTCTGCTCCTGCGTTCGCTTTCCGGCCGACTGTTCGGTTTCCTTCTGTTTGTGTGCGGTTTTCCCATCTTTGTGTTCGGTTTTTGATTTCTTGCGTTCGGTTTCTCTGCTCCTGCGTTCGCTTTCCGG
>DEQI01000254.1:11950-14120 GCA_002360295.1 Planococcaceae bacterium UBA3370 | reverse complement strand
TTTACTGTGACAGAGGCATTTTTACTCGTCCCAGTAAATTTAATTGGCTTCCCAGTTAAAAAAAGCACCTCTTCATATGTATATTCGTTTTTTATCCCACCATATAAATCAATTGTTTGGGCAGCCGTACGCTCAGGTAAATACATGGCAACTACACTGAGCACTAGCACGAATATGAATGAGTATTTCCATATTGTCTTCACGCTATGTTATCCTCCGTTTCATCCTATTTCAAAACGGAGAGGGCATGTAGCTCTTCACTACATGCCTCCCCTGTTTATTCATTTACTAAAATAACATGTGCATCAAATGTAGAATTTGCGAAAATAACAACACGATCGGATGATTTTAACTCAGTAGGTTTAATAACTTTACCATTTTTAATAATCATCGTTTGCTCTAAAGCAACATTTGTTAAAGATCCTGTATCAAGCCATTCGCCATTTAACCATTGACTAACATTTTTTACGTTCATTAATACAGACGTTTGTCCATTGCTCGTAATATTGCGTAGGTTTTGGATACGACCTGTCAAGACGAGCTCCGCTTTTTTCTGTGATGGACTTAAAATCTGCATTGCTTGAATATGATTATCCTTCACATAGAAGTAGCCATATTCCATTTCATGCTCGATTAAATCCATATTCGGTACGATTTTCAAAGTTCCAGTACCTTTGTTTACTACAGCATTCGTACTATTACTATAAGACATCGTCGTCAATGTTTTAGGAATCCAGTAGTTATTTTCAATTTGTTCTAGCTTATCTAACTCTACTAAATAATGATCCATATCAACAAAAGATAATTGACCGAAATAAAGACCATGTGTAGCTAAGTTCGGTGAAGTGAAACTATCATTTGTAATATTGACTACATGTGCATATTTACTACTTGTCCCACCGTCTGTAATGACATATGCAGAGCCATATGCAGTTAATGTAGATGGTTCTACTAGTCTGCCGTTACGTATTAGTATGGATCCATCGTGGAAGTACATCTGCCCTGCATCATGTAAACGTAAGAAGTTTAATGATGTGTTTACAGCTGTTAAAGGCTCGTAATATGTGCGTTCATTATCTTTCAATACGATTATTTTTTTCACGACTTCTTTACTAAATTGTTTTGTTGTTACATAATACATCTCGCTATTTTTATAGTTTTTCAGCTGATTTTTCGATATTTTTGTATTACCTGCATAAATGGATGTATTGTTATCAAAGCTGAAAGTGTTTAAATCTGTTGTAGTAGATGCACCGAATAACCAGTTAGTAAATGGTTGTGCATTTCGAACTGTAAACTTATTAGAAGTTGAGTTTACTGTTTGTAACGTCGCTTTATAAACATTTTCCACCTTCATACCTGAAACAATAATATCCATTTCAGAAATGACAGAGGTAGAAGCAGATGCAAACTTTGCTTTTACACGATCCCCTTCATAAAGGGCGCTTAAATCATATGTAGAAGACCCTTTAATTATTTGCGTGTTTTTATTAACGTAATAATCCTTTTCTTTTTGCCCATCCAGCTTGATTGTTACAAATAAACCATTAGGGTCTATTTTTGTTACGATACCGTACTGTTGTTTACTATTAGGTACGATTGCCCCTTGCTCTACATCTGAAATACCGCGCATTTCTTTTACTTTACGTAAATTAACTTCTACCGTTACTTCCATTCCGGCTTTAAAACCTTCGATTGTCGTTAAAGTGTTATTAATATATAACTTTGTATTCGAATCGATATTGAATGTCGACCGTTTACCTTTACTATTTTCCAGGGTTACTTTACTTAGTGTTTTGGTAACAGTACCATCCTTTGCTACTGTTTCGTTATATGTAACTTTTACAAATGTATAGGTTGTTGCTGCTTTCGTTTGCTGACTTGTTGGTAAAATACATAAAAGTGCAATCGTCAATACAGCTAAAATCATTGATATTTTTTTCACCAATGATTTCGCCTCCTTTTTCTTTAAGTGCTTTAAAATTAGACTTACTCGCATAAGTGCATTCGTTTCCGAAAATGTTTATTATTATCTGCCGCAAATACTCATTGATTGTATTCATTCTAAGATACAGCTAAATCCATTATATAATTCACTTTGTACTAATAATGAAGAATCTACGAAAGCGATACTATTAAACAAATAATTTAGCGCGGCGGTGCGACAGTG
>DEQI01000254.1:7452-11884 GCA_002360295.1 Planococcaceae bacterium UBA3370 | reverse complement strand
TGCGCGAAAGCGAAGCGACAGTGGCAACGCCTTCGTGACCAACATCGTGTTGGCCCGAGACCCCTCAACGCAGGCGCTGGGTCATGCCCGCGGAAAGGGAAAACCAGAGCGTTAAATCATAAAATTAAATGTTTATTCGAGAGCTGTCTAACCGTAAGCTTCGACAGCTCTTTCATTATTAAACCGAAACATCAATTGTATGACCTGAAGTCGGATGTGGAGCGTCCAACATTTCGACTAATTGGTCGCTATTTTGTTGTTGAAAATCTAAAGCTTGTTTCGTTACAGCTAATGATACATTTTGCATTAATTGTGATTGATGCATTGCAATTGATAATGCTGCGATATCCATAGTAGCACCTCCTATCTTTTTATCGGACAAATTTTCCTATCATCAAGGTTTTCTACCATTTTTCATAGATAAATTATAGCACAATCACCTTGTACAACTTATGTAAAAATAGATAGATTTGGATTATTTTCATTTCTCTCCATAAAAAAGGATATTACCGTTTCAAACAACAGTAATATCCTTCGTGTTAATTCATTCTTTTTTCAATTTCGGCCCAAGCTTGTTCAAACCCTAGGCCTTTTTCCGAAGAAAAGACGATTAATGGATCATTCGGGTCCATATTTAATGTTTCTTTAACAATTTTTTTATGCTTATCCCATTTACCTTTCGGGATTTTATCTGCCTTTGTTGCAATAACGATACATGGAATGTTGTAATGCTTTAAAAAATCATACATCATACAATCATCTCCAGTTGGATTATGACGTATATCAACAATCAATACGACAGCTTTTAATAAGTCACGACCAGTGAAATATTTTTCAATCATCTTCCCCCAAGCAGCACGCTCGGACTTGGATACTTTTGCATAACCATAGCCCGGAACATCGACGAAAAATAATTGTTCTTCGATTTTATAAAAATTGAGCGTTTGTGTTTTACCTGGTTTTGATGATATTCGCGCCATCGCTTTTCGACCAATCATTCGATTAATAAACGAGGATTTACCTACGTTTGAACGACCGGCTAATGCAAATTCTGGCAGTCCATCTTCAGGATATTGCTCTGGTCTAACGGCACTAATGACCATTTCGACGTTATGGACTTTCATTTTATTAAAAACCTCCATCAAGTGCTATGGAAAGTACTTCCTCCGCTTGAGATACAAGCTTAAATGTTAGCTCGTCACGAACAGCTTCAGGAATATCATCAATATCACGCTCATTGTCTTTAGGGATAATAATGGTTGTTAACCCTGCTCGGTGCGCGCTCAATGATTTTTCCTTCAAACCGCCAATTGGTAGTACTCGGCCACGCAATGTAATTTCACCTGTCATGCCGACTTCCCGTTTAATTGGTTTATTCGTAATAGCGGATACAATGGCTGTTGCCATTGTGATGCCAGCAGAAGGACCATCTTTAGGTACAGCCCCTTCTGGAACATGTATGTGTAAATCATGCTGATCAAAAAAGGCTGCATCGATTTCCAGCTTATTTGTTAACGAACGTACATATGACAGCGCTGTTTGAGCAGACTCCTTCATTACATCTCCAAGCTTACCAGTGAGCTGTATTCTACCTTTACCAGGTGTAAGCGACACTTCAATTTGTAATGTATCGCCACCAACCGTCGTATAGGCAAGCCCTGTAGCCACCCCAATTTGATCTTCTGTCTCTGCTTGACCGTAGCGGAAGCGGTGCTTACCTAGCAAATCTATTAATGTTTTCGAATTTACTGTAACACGTTTCTTGTCTCCGGACACAATAATTTTTGCAGCTTTTCGACAAACTGTTGCAATTTGTCGCTCTAAACCACGTACCCCAGCTTCACGTGTATAATAACGGATTAAGTCTTGAATTGCCTCATCCTTAATCATTAGCTGCGCTTTTTTCAATCCATGTTCCTTCAATTGCTTCGGAATTAAATGGTTTTTTGAAATTTCTATTTTTTCCATTTCCGTATAACCAGCAATCGATATGATTTCCATACGATCAAGTAACGGCCCTGGAATTGTACTTAAATCATTTGCAGTTGCTATGAATAGTACATTCGATAAATCATACGGTTCCTCAATATAATGATCACTAAATGTACTATTTTGTTCTGGGTCTAGTACTTCAAGCATAGCAGCGGATGGATCACCACGGAAATCATTCGACATTTTATCAATTTCATCAAGTAAAAACACAGGATTTTTCGTTCCTGCTTTTTTCATGCCTTGAATAATTCGCCCCGGCATCGCTCCTACATATGTTCGGCGGTGACCTCGAATTTCAGATTCATCACGAACCCCACCTAACGAAACACGTACAAACTTGCGGTCTAAGCTTTCAGCAATCGAACGAGCTAAACTTGTTTTCCCTACTCCCGGTGGTCCAGCTAAACAAAGAATCGGTCCGCGCAAAGTGTTCATTAATTGGCGAACTGATAAATATTCTAATACACGCTCTTTCACTTTTTCTAAACCAGCATGATCACGATTTAAAATTTCTTCAGCGTTCGATATATTTAAACGGTCTGTCGTCATCTCTTTCCATGGTATAGATACTAGCCATTCTACATAGTTACGAATAACACCACTCTCAGCACTCGCTGCAGGTAATTTTTCATAACGATCTAATTCTTTTTCGGCCACTTTTCTCGTCGAATCAGGCATACCTGCAGCTTCAATACGCTTACGTAAATCTGCTACTTCACCTGTCTTTCCATCACGATCTCCAAGCTCAGTTTGAATGGCTTTCATTTGTTCGCGTAAGAAATATTCCTTTTGCGTACGCTCCATCGCTTGCTTCACTTTTGTATTAATTTTCTTTTCTAAATTTAATACTTCTTGCTCGTCGTGAAGTCGAATAATTAAATGATCTAATCGTTTTTTTACATTAAATATATTTAATATTTCTTGTTTTTCTGCAATCTTGAATGGTAATTGAGAAGAGATAACATCTGTTAAACGACCCGGTTCCTCTATATCGATAATAGATTCGATTGTTTCAGCCGTAATTTTATTTGAAGTTTTTGCATATTTTTCGAAATATTTAACCAAAGTACGCATTAGTGCTTCTGTTTCAGCATCTTTATACGAATCATCTTCTGATAGCTCTATATCAACAAATGTAAAGGCTTGATCCTCACGATACTTTTTTACTTTTGCTCTGCAAATACCTTCAACCAAAATACGTAATGTACCATTTGGTAATTTTAACATTTGCTTTACGACCGCATAAGTACCAACATCGTATAAATCTTTTTTATCGGGTGCTTCCACTCGCATATCTTTTTGAGTTGCTAAAAAAATATGACTATCATTTAGCATAGCATGTTCAAGTGCTGCAACAGAACGCTCTCTTCCAACATCAATATGTAGCACCATGGAAGGGTATACTAATAATCCTCTTAAAGGTAGTAAAGGTATATTTTCTTTCATATTATTCACGCGGGTATTCACCTCCATCCAAGTCAATCCGCAACAACCCGCTTTATATCGTAGTATGTGTTTAAACTGAATACTTTATTTCTTTTCTACATCGATTGTTTCTTATGTATACAATTTGTAAGAAAAAGCTGACTACCTACTTGTGCATTTGCACGTTCGAAGCCAGCTATTATTTCTTCGTCGCTACAACAGACTATTCACCTTATGCAGATGTTTTTTTATTGTCTTTTTTATATTCAGTACCGTCAGCTAATAGTAATTTCGGGTTTGCTTTGTCCAAAATTGTTTCAGCTGTAATAATACATTTCACGATATCATCGCGAGACGGTAATTCAAACATAACATCTAGCATTGTCGCTTCAATAATTGAACGAAGCCCACGAGCACCTGTTTTTCGCTCAATGGCAAGCTTTGCAATTTCTTTTAATGCCTCTTCATCAAAATCTAGCTCAACACCATCAAGCTCTAGCATTTTTTGATATTGCTTTACAAGCGCATTTTTAGGCTCTGTTAAAATTTGAACTAATGCGTCTACGTCTAACTGCTCTAAGCTAGCTAATACAGGTAAACGTCCGATGAATTCAGGTATTAAACCAAATTTCAACAAATCTTCCGGAATCAGTTGAGAAAGGTATGAGCCTTCCTGTTCATCTTTTTTGTTCACAGAAGTACCGAACCCAATAACTTTTTCACCTTGACGACGTTTAATAATTTGCTCAATTCCATCAAATGCGCCACCAACGATAAATAAAATATTCGTTGTATCGATCTGTAAAAATTCTTGGTGTGGGTGCTTACGTCCACCTTGAGGAGGAACACTTGCAACTGTACCTTCTAATATTTTCAGAAGCGCTTGTTGTACACCTTCTCCTGATACGTCACGTGTAATGGAAGGGTTTTCTGATTTACGAGCAACTTTATCAATTTCGTCAATATAAATAATCCCTTTTTCAGCACGTTCAATATCATAATCAGCAGATTGGAT
>DEQI01000254.1:4328-7311 GCA_002360295.1 Planococcaceae bacterium UBA3370 | reverse complement strand
ATTAACACAATATTAGATTTTGATAATTCCACATCATCAATTTTCGAATTAGAATTAATACGCTTATAGTGATTGTAAACGGCAACAGCTAATGCTTTTTTTGCACGCTCCTGACCAATTACGTACTCATCTAATATACTTAAAATTTCTTTCGGCTTAGGAACATCTTTAAACTCGATTTCCTCTTCTACACCTAGCTCTTCTACTACGATTTCAGAGCATAATTCAATACACTCATCGCAAATATATACGCCTGGTCCAGCAACCAGTTTACGGACTTGTTCTTGTGGTTTTCCACAGAAAGAGCATTTTAAATTGCTTTTTTCATCATTAAATTTGAACAATTTGTTTCACCCCTATTCAAGCTTCAATCTTACAAGATTATACGTGTATTATCAAATATAATGATTATGTATGTTAGTCTATTGTAAAACATCTATAAAAATATGTATAAATTCGTATTGAATATATGTGATAAAACAAGGCACGAAAAACGCACCTTGTTTTATCTAAAGTGAGTATTTATAAAAATTAAACTTTGTCTACTTTCACTTTTAGGCTATGCCTTTAGCTCCGATAGCTAGTTTATATTTTTGGTAGAAAAATAATAACGAAATTTCTCAATTAAGAAATTTTAGCGTTTGCTACTAAAAGTTCAACTGTTTTTTGAGTACGGATATCGTTCTCAAGAACAGATGTACTACCTAATGCAGTAATAATTTGCTCTTTTGTCATACCGAATTGAGCAGCCATTTTTTCTAACTCAGCATTTACATCTTCTTCAGAAACTTGAACTGCTTCTGCAGCAGCAATTGCTTCTAATGTTAATGAAATGCGCACGCGGTTTTCAGCATCTGCTGCCATTTGATCACGTAGTGCTTGTTCATTTTGACCAGAGAATTGGTAGTAAAGGTCAAGGTTCATACCTTGCATTTGTAGACGTTGACCAAATTCTTGAATCATACGGTCAACTTCTGTTTTAATCATTGCTTGTGGAATATCCATTTCAGCATTTGCAGCCGCTTTTTCTACTAATTCATCACGTAAAGATCCTTCTGCTTCTGCTTCTTTTTGAGCAGTAGTAGTTTCTTTAATTTTCGCACGTAATGCTTCTACAGAGTCAACCTCTGGATCCATTTCTTTAGCGAATTCATCGTTTAATTCTGGTAATACTTTTGTTTTAACTTCTTTTACAGTTACTTTGAAAGTAGCTTCTTTACCTGCTAATTCAGCAGCGTGGTATTCTTCTGGGAAAGTCACAACTACATCTTTCGCTTCGCCAGCTTTCACACCAACTAATTGCTCTTCAAAGCCAGGAATGAATGAACCTGAACCGATTTCTAGTGGGTAGTCTTCACCTTTACCACCTTCAAACGCTTCTTCACCTACGAAACCTTCGAAGTCGATCACAGCTGTGTCACCTTCAACGATTGCTTCGTCTTCTTTAATTTCAAGCTCAGCTTTTTTAGCTAATTGCTCTTGAATTTTTTCTTCAACTTCTTCGTCAGTTACTTCAGTTGAAAGTTTTGTTACTTCTAAGCCTTTATATTCACCTAATTTAGGTTCTGGTTTCACTGTTACAGTAGCTGTAAATGTGAAATCTTTTCCTTTTTCGAAGTTTTCAGTTCCTTCGATATTTGGGAAATCAACTGGCTCAATACCCGTTTCGTCGATTGCATTAGCATATGCTTCTGGAATAATAATTTCTAATGCATCTTGGTATAATGCTTCTACACCAAATTTTTTCTCGAACATTGGGCGAGGCATTTTTCCTTTACGGAAACCTGGTACGTTAATTTGTTTTACTACTTTTTTGAAAGCTTGATCTAAAGCTTTATCAACTTCTGCAGCAGGTACTTCAATAGTTAATAATCCTTCGTTACCTTCTTGCTTTTCCCATTTAACTGACATTTATATTACCTCCAAAATTAGATTACAATATTGCAAATTACTCGTTTCATACGATTTTGACAACCATTTTAGTATAACATAGATGAGCAATGTTTCAACTTTTTTCACATTTGCCGTAATTCCGTTATCTCTTCTAACTGTTGCAAAAAATCAATCATTTCATCATCCATTTCCTGCACTTTTCCAAACATCATTTTAACATAATTCATATAACTTGTCGCAACATCTTCCACATCATAGTCAAGCCACTCGAAAGGATATGTAGCAATTGCATGCTTTGATAATAAATACTCTACCATTTCTAAAGTGGAAGGCTCCTTTTCAAGCGCCTCCTCAACAATAGATGATACTTGTTGGAATTGAGGCAAATTAGTTGGTAATTCGAGTTCAGCTGGATTAACAGTTAATTCACGATTAAACTTCTTTATCGTTACTTCAATAGAAACTTCTTGTTCAACTAATAAAATTAATAATAGACTTTTGATAAACGGATTTGTTTCCTCATGTTCTATGATCGCTTTTAATTGCTCCGCTAACGGACGGACATTCGTTGCTGTTAAATCATTAACAATGATTAATTGCTCATTCGTTGGTACCGATAAAAAATGCGAAAGTGATACTAAATCTGTATTAGCTTCTTCAACCGAATGCTTTGACAACACTTTGTTTTCAGCTATTTCAGCGTTCAAGTTTTTTAATCGTTGGAATTTTTCAATTTGATCGTCTGGAATGGTTCCTTCTTCAAGCAATGTTTCAATAATTTTTTCTACTTGTTTAAACTGACGTAGCTGCATCAAAATCGTTAAGTATAATTCCATTGCTTCAAAATACATGACGGGTCCTAAAGAAAACAATTCCTCGCATATGGCTTTTGCTTTTTCAAAATCTCTAGCTTCATACAAGGAATAGGCATAAACACTTAATGTCATTTCATCTCCTTCCGTATATTGAAGAGCTTCTTCAAATGCTTCATTCGCTAGATCATATTGATAGTTTTCTGCATAACTATGTGCTTCTGTCAGTAAACGCTCAATCGTTCCAGGAAAAACAACAATATTGTTAAATTTTTTTA
>DEQI01000254.1:711-4196 GCA_002360295.1 Planococcaceae bacterium UBA3370 | reverse complement strand
TTCCACAATAAATCCGTCACTACAAGGTTCCCCGTAAATAAATTTTTCAATCCTTTTTCTTAGAAGAATGACATGCTATTACTCACTCTAAGTTTATAGAATATCCTTTCATTTTTTATAAACTAAACTGTTTTTTATACGAAAACATTATTGTAAAATCATATTATGCTATACTAAATGCTATTCGTTATATGAAGGAGTTTAAATATGAAATACGGATTTATCGGGCTAGGCAATATGTCTACAGCTATTATTAAAGGCATGATTTCTTCAAAAAAGTTTGAAGCAAATTCTATATATGGTATGAATCGTACGAAAGCAAAGACAGATAAATTAGTCACATCATTTAATATAAATGGTTGCGAAACAATCGAACAGCTTGTAAAAACAGTAGATGTTATCATACTTGGTGTGAAGCCTCAAATGCTTCCAGACGTACTACCCATAGTAAGAGAACATTTACGTGAAGATCATCTCATCATTTCTCTTGCTGCAGGCAAAACATTAGACTACTTACAGGAAAATTTACATGAAGATACAATCATTTTCCGTGTGATGCCAAATATTAATGCAATGATTGGTGCATCCACTAGCTCCTACAGCACAACTAGTTCAACATCTATTGAACATAAGCAATTAGTTGAACAATTATTTTCAACAGTTGGCTCAATTGTAGAACTACCAGAGCATTTGTTTTCTATTTTCACCACAATCGGTTGTGCGTCACCTGCGTTCACTTATTTATACATTGATTCATTAGCAAGAGCTGCAGTTCGTGAAGGTATGCCAAAACAAATGGCCCTTGAAATTGCTGCTAGCTCTGTTCTTGGTAGTGCCCAAATGATATTGCAATCTGACGAACATCCTTGGTCATTAATCGATCAGGTGTGCTCACCCGGTGGTACGACTATTCAAGGGATTACTTCTTTACAAATTAATCATTTTGAAAGTACGATTTATGATGCAGTCGCCGCTGTCACAAATAAAGACCGTAGTTTTAAATAATTATTCACTATAAAAATCTGCCCCCTTTTACATATCATTCGTAAAATATGGGCAGATTTTTTTCTATGGTCCTCTTATACTCTATTACGTTTTATTAAACAAAACATGTAAATTTATGCTAATATTATATGATGATGGTTAATATCCTTATCAATGGGTTAAAAAACAATATATGAAAAGTATAAAACTGTAGGTGGAAGAGGCAATGAATATCAAAATTAATTTCGAAAGCTCGATTGTTACATTCTTATTCCTAATTGCATGTCTTTTTGTTTTTATGTCGGTTAGCTCCGCGCAATCACAATCAGACTCAAATAAAGTGCGTGATTTTACATATGATTACTCAAATTCTACTTGGACGATATCGTTTAATAGCGTACCCATTACGATCGAACAAACGTCTGAAAATGAAGAACTTTTATCTACATACAAAACATTATTAGATCATACAAAAAAAGAGGTAGTGCTATTTCAAGTCGCTTTTGCAACTATCCTATTAGCACTCCTCTTCCTATCATTTATATACATATTGAAACCAAATTGGTTAACAGCTCCCGTAACTCTCGGAGTTATTGCGATCATTTTCATTGCCGCTTTTATTATTTATAGTAGCTGGCATCAAATTTTTAATGCATTTAACGATTTACGATATTATTATTATATGCTTATTCGTTCATAGAGCGACTTATTATTGCCAAATATTTTCAGGTAAATCAATTTGCCGTAGCTCATTAAATGAAGAAAACTGTGACTGATTAGATGCGGAATGCTTCAGCACCTCCCCATTATTTGTCATACCTTCTACTTTTACAAAGATATTTAAAGACTCAACATCAAATGTGCTTTTATTTATGTTCATTTCATATAAGGCTTCTGTATAGTTAATGGACTCCATATTCATATTACTTGGATCTATATATTGCCATATCCCCTGTGTAATAGGCGAATCATTTAGCAAATAGACATGATCCATTGATTTGGCAACATCAAAACGAATCGTAAAGTAGTCTTCCGCTTCTATTAGCTCGACCTGCTCAGCATGTGAAAGCATTTCCTGTAAATGTCTCGTCACATCTAAATCTTCACGTGCAACGTTGTGAAAGTTTCTTATATTTTCTTTCGGCAATTGCTCCCATTCATTTTTTTCTAAATTGTATATTTGCCCTTCGTCTTCATTCAAATAAACATATGTCGCATTATCAGAAATATCTCCATTTAATTCTTGCCTTGTGTTCATTAAGTACAACGTATCATAAGGTGTGTTTGTTGCCTGCATATCAACAGTTGAAGATAATAGCATCGTACTTAAACCTGAAGCAAAGTCAATTTCTACATAATCTTCTAATAACATTTGTCCTTGCAAGCTCTCAATGTTTTGACGCCTTGTCAGTGCTTCTTGTATCACATCAATAGCCTGCAAATTTTCATTTACTTGCTCGGCTGCTGAATTTACATTTTCATTTGATTGTTGCTCTTGTTTATTCGTTGTAGTTGGTTGTTCAGATACTTCTTCTGTACAGGCAGATAACAATAAAACAACAAAAAAGAGAAGCACTTTTTTCAACCATTTCCCCTCCTCTCACATCATGCATACTCTAAAAAAACAGGACCTACTAATCATCAAATAGTGATATTTTACAATAATAAGAGAATATCTCGATTAATTTGTCAAACGCTTCCTCAAAATAGGGCTGGATAACACTTAATTGAACAATTTCTCGTTGCTGTAAATAGACACTATCATCATGTAAAAAAATACCGTTTAATTTTAAATCTGAACTAAAGTTTTTTAAGGTTTTTGGCATTTCCAATGACGCTATCATCGGATAATAGTTAATATTCCGACTATACTTCATATACAATGGTGACGCCTTTAAATGATCAAAGCGATTTGCAAGTATTTCAAAACGTTTTGGATATTTCGCTAGAGCTGTTAATGTACTTTCTACTAATGCAGCAGGTATGGTAAATGGAATTTGGCTATGTGAGTAATAGGCTAAATTCAAATATACCGGTGCGTTACTTTTTTTCGGCTCATCTTTTGAAAAAACAAAGGCCAATCCACTCAATGCACCGATCGCCTTACCACTAACAGCTGTCGCTAAATAAAATGGGGCCAGTGAAAACGACATAGCACCGAAAGAGCTAATACAATCTACACAAACTGCAACATGATAGCGTGCACTAAGCTCAGCTAAATGTTCGTCATTATACATACCCGTTGATGTTTCTCCGTGCACATAAAGCAACCAACTATAGGTTCCTTGTTGGAGTACTTGTTCAACACGAGCAACATTAATCACCTCATACCATTGAAACTCAAGCGTATCAAATGATAATTGCTGATATTCCGCCTGTTTTTCTAAACGTTTTCCAAATTCACCGTTTGTAATGATAAGGCCTTTTCCCATCTGAAAATCAGATTTTATTTGTGCAAGCATCGCTTCATTCGCTAATGTTCCTGTACCAACTAATATCGA
>DEQI01000254.1:0-540 GCA_002360295.1 Planococcaceae bacterium UBA3370 | reverse complement strand
ACCATCGGCAAAAACATAGCGTCTTCAGTACCGACTTCCTGCGCAAACTGAGTAAAGCCCATCTGTTTATACAATTTTTCTTCGCGTGTAGTACCTGAAATGACACAGGCAGAATATTTTCGATCAAATAAATAATTCACTAACGCCTGTGCTAAACGTATAAATACTCGACCGTTACGAAACGACTTTTTAATGGCAAGCAATCGTACTTCGCATATTTTTTTACAGTCTTCTGAAGATAAGAAGTTTTCTACTGGTCCAATTTTATCATCAATTGAAAAAGGTCGCTTATCACGAAGTGCGAGCATACCTATTAATTGATGCTGTTTATAAACGACCAAATATGTATTTTCCGTATGAAATTTATCTACTAAACGCCGCAAGCTATTACTTGGATGTTGAGGTATTTCCTCAACAAACGTTTCATAATTTAATTCAGCAATGGCATCAAATTCTTTTTTTGTTGTTGCGATTTTACACCAATACATATTACATCAGCCTTTCCTTGAAATTTTGGCGATGCTTGAAAATAACTAGTAC
>DEQI01000149.1:1374-6842 GCA_002360295.1 Planococcaceae bacterium UBA3370 | reverse complement strand
GCAATAATTACCCCAATAGCAATATTTCGCATGCCTCCTGTAAATACTAAGGTAGTCATTTGAGCATAGTCTTTTAAAATATAACGACCAATCAGGAACGCAAAAATATAGCCTGATACAGCAATTGTAAACACTAACAGTATAATTGAAATTAATTGTAAGTTAAAATCAATTAAGTATGGAGCGATAGCACTACTATTAATCATAATGACCGCGAATAAACACAGTTTTGAAAAAGGAGTGAGTTTCTTTCCTAATTTCTTTGGTATTTCTCCTTTTGAAAGTTCATTTACTACTATTCCTAAAATAGTTGGTATAACAATCATCAAAATTAAATTAAGAACAAGTGATGCAACATCTAATTGAATTTTTTCACCCGAAACGATATAGAGCATGAAAGGTAGGATGAATGGAGAAAGAAGAGTATCAATTAAAATAATAGATAAACCTAATGGCAAATTTCCTTTGCAAATATTGATCCAAATAATACTTGTTACGCCAGTTGGAACCGCGACGGATAATACAAACCCTACTGTCAATAAATGGTCATCAAATATAATTGTGGATAAGAAATAAGCCCATAAAGGCATTAATAGGTGAAGAAATATAATAGAAAATAAAATGAGTGCTGGATGCTTAACAAATATTTTTACATCTTTAAATTTCATATTTAAGCTTCCTACAAACGTCATGAATGCAAATAACCATGGTAC
Organism: Planococcaceae bacterium UBA3370; assembly: GCA_002360295.1. Lineage (GTDB taxonomy): Bacteria > Bacillota > Bacilli > Bacillales_A > Planococcaceae > Metasolibacillus. The sequence goes on along the minus strand of DEQI01000149.1, from coordinate 6,129 downwards.
GAGGAATAATAAATGTTGTCCTATATTTTCTAGTAAAACACCTATTACTAAACTTAAAGGTGTTAAAATGGCTATGTATTTTTGGAGAAATATATTTAGTTTTTCTAACATAAACAGACCTTCTTTTTTGGATTGTTTTCTAATATAACTTTAGCATAATTATTGATCATTTCTCTAAGTAAATTGAGTAATCAACGATATAATAAATCGCAATAAATAAATGCATGCCTATATCTAAAATAAAGATATAGGCATGGGAACTTCTAAATTAATCAGTTTTTAATAGTGAATACATATTAATATCAACAAAGTTTCCTTTAGATTTTTCGTATTGTCTAAGTGTTCCTTCAAATGTGAAATTAAGTTTTTGTAATACTTTGATGGAATTCACATTCGCTGGTTCTACCTTTGCTTCGATTCTATTTAGTTCTAGAGTTTCGAAAGCATAATGAAGCAGTGCAATGATACCTTCAGCTGCGTAACCTTTGCCCCAAAAAGCTTTAGCTATATCATAACCAATTTCAGCTTTAGCATTTTCAAAGTCTATAAAATTGAATCCACATGTACCAATTAATTCATTGGAATTTAGTTCAATCATACTGAACCGAATAGCCTTATTATTCTGAGCCAACTCCTCAAAAAGTTCAATCATTTCTTTTGCTTGTGATTCATGTGTAAAGCTTGAAATGTTCATGAATTTTGTTACATCTGGATCAGACCAAATTTTAAACAAACTAGGAGAGTCTGAAATTTCCATTTGTCTTAAATATAGTCTTTTGGTGTTTAGTTCTTTTATCAATACTTTTACCTCCAATATTTTTAATCAGTTAGATGAAAAATATTGCCATCTGCGCATAGTTCAGTCCCTTCAAGTTTGTATGATTTTATAATACCAAAAATAAAGGAAATTTAATAATAACGCTATATACCTAAAAAAGTAAGCCACTTCATAATTGAAGTGGCTACAGATTTATAGTGATTGAATTATACGATCATTAACAAATGCCTGCATGAAAAATAATTCATTATCATTTGGGTCCCTTTTATTTTCTACCTTAAAGCACTCAATAGCATCTTCTAGAGAGGTAGATTTCACAACCCGATTTGCTGTTGTTAACTCTTCCCAATATATATTCATTTCATTCAAATCACAAATTGATTCATGGCCAAGAAGAAACAATTCAGCATCATATTTTTGTATATCTTCAATCATAGGCATTAACAATGCTTGCTTGAAATGATATAGGGAATTTGCTGTTGTCCCATATACACAGTCACCCCAAAAAATAACTTTTTCATCAGGTATATAAATAATTGTAGAATCGTCAGTATGAGTACTATTAATTCTTTCAATTATGCAAACTTTATTTCCTAAATCAATAGTTAATGTATTTTCGAATATTATTTGGTGAGAGTTTAATTTAAAACTATCTCTATTCGGTATTTCTGATTGAATAATTTCTAAACACTTCGCATTCATTCGATTCATATTCACATAATTTTGAAGTGAATGATCATCAAATTGATAACTTTGCCAATCTTTTAATCGTTCGCTTGTTTGACTATTGACGATAATAGTTGCATCAAATTCATTTATACCAAGGAAGTGATCCCAATGCGCATGTGTAATGACCAAATATTTGATAAGTGGTACATCTAGTTTCTTGATTTCTTGTAAAAAATCTTTTGCATGCTGAGTTGAATTGCCGGAATCTATTATAAGACTATATTGGTCACCACACACCAATCCTAATGTTGGTCGATCTCTATCTTCTTCATGTGATGAATAATATATAGTATCGCTTAATTTATTTAACATGTTATTTCTCCTCTGCTTGTAGGTATATTTAATCTATGAAAGAGAAAATCTGCATGTTTATTCTAAAAATTATTGAATAACTTAAGATTGTCTCTTATTTATTTTTTACCACCGGACCGTACCTCCTTTATTTACTAGGTAAATTATAACATATAATGAAATAAATTAAACTTTATTCGGGGGAATGGAGTATGAAATAAACAAGAGCGATAGCAGGTTTGGAAGAGCACTTTTCTCAGCTGCGAAAGTAAAGTTATTTCTAATAAGCTATAGACCTTTCTATTGTAGGAAATTATTTTCTTGGTAAAATAAAGATAAGTCATGGGTATAGAAGGGAAGATTAGATTGTCGCAATCTAAATACTTATTTGAATTTAAAATTGATATAGAGCAAAAGGCAAGTCAATATGTTTTAAAAGTGCAATACGCTGGTGAAGCAGGAATCTTAAATAAAATGGTTGAAATAGCGAAAAAGGAAGATCTGTATCTCGTTTATAAAAAAGCTTCCTCACTGAAAAAAATATTATTCCGACAACCATACCAATTTTACATTGATGACAATCGTGTAAAAAAAGGTGATATACCGCATTGGAATCTTGAAGCGATACTAATGGGACGAAATAGTATTTCATTTGAGGATGAATCAATCGCTAATATTGCTAGAAAATCATTAATCGAAGAGCTCAGTGCCTTTGCTGGAAAAATCGCTTCTAGACAAGGGAAGTTATTTAAAACTAATTAAAGAGTAAGCGTCGACAAAATGGTGTCGATGCTTACTCTTTATTTACAATACCTCTGTAAATTTTAATTTATGAGAGGTTCTATAATTTGTGCAAGTCTTTTTAAGCCTGATTCAAGCTGTTCATAGGTCGCATATGAGTAAGATAAACGAATATGATATGCATCGTTTACATCGTATACATACCCAGGATTAATGAGTATTTGTTCATTTAACAAAAGTAGAAACAGTTGTTTTGTAATAATCGGCTTATGAAATCGAAGCCATATATAAAATCCACCTCGAGGTGTTTCCCAAGTAGCTATATTTTGAAAATAGTTAGCAAGAATCCTTTCTGTAAATTGTGCGCGGTTTTGTAGTTCATTACGTAATGATTGTACGTGTAGCTCATATTGTCCTGAATTGAGCCAGTGAGTTACTAGCTCTTGAGAAAATGCGCTAGAGCCGTAATCCGTTTGCATTTTAATATCAGCGAGACGCTTTATAACAGCTTTAGGCCCAACTATCCAACCAATTCTTAAACCAGCACTAAATGTTTTAGATACGCTCCCAATATACAAAACTTGATCATGTTCATCCATGGATTTTAATGAAGGCGGTGCATCTTCAAACAGTAATTCACTGTACACATCATCTTCGACTATCGGTATTTTTAATGATTGACATGTAGTAATCACTTGTTGCCGTTCTTCAGTCGTCCAAATACGACCTGTGGGATTATTAAGCGTTGGGTTACTATAAAGTACAGCATTTAACTGCCGATTATTAAGTTTATTTTGCAATGTATCAGCAATTGAATATTGTTTCATTACCATACCTGCTGATTGAAAAGGATGTACCGAGTTTAAATACGAGGCAGGTTCTTGAAAGACAGTTGCTCCAGGCTCGAGTAATCCTACTGCAAGTAATTGAAGGGCTTGCAGTGCACCTGATACAATACAAATTTCATCAGGAGATACATATATTTGTTTTTGTTTTAAATAATTACATAACTCCTCACGTAGCTTTAGGTTGCCTTGTGGTGCTGAGTAACCGAGTGATTTTTGTTCAAATACAAGATGTTGAATGGACCTTTGAATTTCATGTGAGGGTATAAGCTCAGGGGCTAACTCTCCAGTACCTAACCGGATCATGTCCTCATATTGTTCATATTCATTAATAAGCTGTATTGTTTCGTGATTGGGTTTATGAATACTGGATTTTATATAGTTCGTCCAGTTCGGCTGTTTCCTATTTAATAAAGGCTGCCATGGATTACTTGCAACAAATGTACCCGAACCGACTTTTGACTTTAGAACTCCATCAGCTTTTAATTCATCTAGCACTTGCTGGATAGTGCTACGATTGACGCCTAATTGCATAGCGAGCTGTCTTTGAGTAGGGAGTTTCATTCCAACTGCCCATTCATTTGCTTCTATTTTTTCGAGCATCCAATTTGTAATTTGTGCTTGTAAACTACTATTACTTTGTCGAGAAGGCTTCCAATACATCAAAATCACCTCAATAATTGGGTGGGTAAATTACCGTCCAATTGGTTCTGTTCATTTCGTTATATCATAGTAAGATATGAAATGGAAAGGGGGAATTGTATGCAAGCAATCATACATGGCTTTATTCTCGCATTTGGATTGATTTTGCCATTAGGTGTTCAAAACGTATTTGTATTTACACAGGGAGCTACGCAACCGTCAAAAGTACGTGCATTTCCTGCCGTCGTAACAGCTGCTATTTGCGATACATTATTAATATTATTAGCTGTCCTAGGCCTTTCATTAATTGTTTATCAATTCGAATGGTTACGAGTTGGCTTATTAATAGTGGGTATCCTTTTTTTACTGTATATGGGCAAAGTGCTATGGAAGGCAGGCGGAACTGTTATAGAAAAAGGAGAGGCATTGCCTGCTAAAAAGCAAATATTGTTTGCGTTATCTGTCTCTTTATTAAACCCTCATGCGATTTTAGATACAGTGGGTGTCATCGGTACAAGTGCATTACATTATAGTGGACATGAAAAAATACTATTTACTGCTACTTGTATTATCGTGTCTTGGCTATGGTTTACAGGACTAATGTTTGCAGGCGCAACGTTAAAAAAGTTCGATGATTCAGGAAAAATAATGTACATATTTAATAAATGCTCTGCACTGTTTATTTGGGGAACTGCCATTTATCTGTTGATTGGATTGATTAGTGGTTTT
>DEQI01000149.1:0-1217 GCA_002360295.1 Planococcaceae bacterium UBA3370 | reverse complement strand
ATCGGATAATTCAAAGACAAGTACATCTTAGATTCAAATTTTTTAGATTCTAGTTTTTGTTCAAGAACTTGAATACGTTTCTCTAACTCATTTATTTTTTCTTGCTGCTGTTTTATTTGATCACTTAGGGTATGTATAGAATCGTAGGTATTATCAGAATTTGTAGAGTAATATGTAATGTTTTCTCTATCTTCACTATTTTTATTTACAAAATTGATTTCATAAGATTGGCTATAAATTTCTTTTATGATTTCTGAAATCATATGTCCGTAATGATTTGCTATCCAATCTCTAGCAAAAGAGTTAGGAGAAACAATTGTTACTGTATTTTCGTTTAGTTCTGCTTTTGTACTACTAAACCACGTTTCGTAACTTGGTCTTGAAATGTTTTTACTAATTTTATGTAAGACGTTCTCCCATGAAAATTCCATTTTATAATGACTCCTTTTGCTTAAGTACTATTCAATTCATTTTACAATAAATTTATTTTTAAAACCAACTAAGCTACATATTTTAATAGTTAGTATTTCTATCTATGATCTTAATGTTCGCTTCAATAGTGTATCGCGAATTGCGGAAACTTCTCTTTACGCGAAGCATATTTACTTGAAGTAGTTGGAATGATAATCTTAATCTATTATATGGCACTTCTTAAAACCAATTGACATGGCTCATTTTCACAAAATATCAATGTCTACATGTATTTATGTTTGATAAAAAGTTAGAAAGCATGATATAAGTGTAAAAGAAGTAGAACATTTGACTTTATATTTTTAATTAAGAGTTAAATTTGTATTCATTATGAGAGGAATGGAGTTTACATTGAAAGAGAATTTTTGGCGTGATTTACCACGGCCATTTTTTATACTTGCACCGATGGAAGATGTGACGGATGTAGTTTTTCGTCACGTAGTAAGTAAAGCCGGTCGACCTGATGTTTTTTTCACAGAGTTTACAAACTCGGATAGCTATTGTCATCCAGATGGCATGAAAAGTGTACGTGGCCGTTTGATTTTTACAGAAGATGAACAGCCAATGGTGGCCCATATTTGGGGGGATAATCCCGAATATTTCCGTCAAATGAGTATTGGCATGGCAGAGCTAGGATTTAAAGGGATCGATATCAATATGGGCTGCCCTGTACCGAATGTCGCTTCGAGAGGGAAAGGGAGCGGCCTCATTCTACGTCCCGATATATCAGCAGAACTTATTCAAGC
>DEQI01000206.1 GCA_002360295.1 Planococcaceae bacterium UBA3370 | reverse complement strand
ATCTTACCAGTGTACCTGAAGCTTATTACCATTTGGGTCGTAAAAGTGGAAAAAGGCATGACCATTATCTTCTTTTATATCCTCGACTTTAACTTGATTATCAATTAAGTGTTGATGAAATCTAGTTAATTCTGGACTAGTAAAGCCAATACTAAATTCTTGTTCATTATCAATTGTAAAATGTACAAATGTTTCATCTTTGGTATGAACTAAGATAAGTAAGAAGGGGCCTTCATTTACTTTAAAATCGCAAGTTCCTCAGTAATGTTTAATAACTGGATCCCTAATACATCTCTATACCACTGTGCAGACAGTTCTTAATCTTTTACAGGAATTCTAATATAATGTACTTGTTCAATAAATGATTTACTCATAGCCTTCTCTCCTTTATTTAATCTGGTATATCAAATAATACCCTTTCAATATAACTTTTCCCTTCTCATTATTGAATTAACCTGCACTTTTGCAGAGGAATTCGAGTTCCTAAATAAGCTACAACGTAATCAGATTCAAAAATGAAACGGACTAATTTGTTTAGTAATTAACCCAATTACAAATGAAAGGATAATAATTAACACCATTTGTTTCGGATTTTTGTAAAACAGCGGAGAGGCTAGTGCTATGGTACCCCAGAGTATAAAATATCTAGTTGAAAAAAAAAAACGAATAGGTAAGCTGAATAAATATAATAACTGATTAGCATTCCCACAAAAAATAGGAACGTATGAATGGCAGACCTAGCAAACGTGTGACTATAGGCTGCTATAACTGTTGCAATCAAAACCAGATACCTGTTTGTTTGATAGATTTTGTTTTATCCACTAAATCTTCATATACTTGTTCAATCTCTTATGCAAATTAATATATAAACTCTCTAGTATGTAATGTTGTTGATTTTTTGTTTTGTTTCCTATTTTGCCCTCTTTAGGAAAATTGAATCACTTTATAATATATCGAATGTTTTGAATACCTTTTCCACAATATTATCTGCTGTTATTTCAACAAGTGGAATGCGTTTACTAGTTACTTTCTCTACCTCCCAATATCTTGCACTCGCTTTTTCATTAAGTGGCTTGATATGTAAAATCCCATTCTCTTCTTGTATGTGCATAGAATCATAATCTCGAAGTGGATAGTAAAATCCCCAATGTTCGGAAGGTGAGGCTCCTTTATCCCATTCCTCTATCGTTTTATATTCGAATTTTGAAAGGTGTACGCATGGCATATCTTTCATACTTTCAAATTCTACATTTGAATTATATAATTCAATTTCCATAACATATATTGGACCCTCTCGCCATTCATTATCTAGTTCAGCATCATTTTTATTTTGGAATAGAATGATAAAATCTTGAATATACCAACCAGCTATATCATTATCCGATTTGTAACGTAAAAATTTGTCAACTACATTTATATAATTGCTTTTATCATTCGATATCGTTTTACAGTAATCCATAAGTTTTTGTATATTTTCATATGTTTGATAGACAACATGGAATGCATTTCGAATGTTTTCACTAGAACTCATAATATTGTCCTCCGTTTATCGTTAATTGTGATTGGAAATCTATTTTGGGCTTATTTTCAACATGAAATCTAAAATAATCATTGGCATCAATTGGTATTGTAAGATCTACATTCATAGATGTAAAATCCTCAAATCCTTTACGTTTTAAAAGAGCTATCGTATCTTTTAAAATTAGTTGATGAAACTGATTTATAAGAGATAGTTTTTTAAATTGCACTAAGATCTCTTGCCATGAGATGTACCCAAATGCTACGTCTTTCTCTAAAATATTTCTATTTACAACATCTGAGTATACATCTTTACAATATTGGCGATCTGCGATAAATAATAAGATTTTCTTTTTGTTTCTACCTTTCATAGATACAATTCGAGACTCTCTAGCTAATTGGTTAATACTTTTTTCTTTTTCTACCTGATGTTCATCACTTACTGCATTTGAAACCTCATCATCAGAAGACAAACCGCTTTTATATTTCACTTCTATCCCCACTATTATTTCTTCGAATTCGATGAGTATGTCTATTTCACCTTCAGGATCATATGGCCAAAACTGAATTTTATCAGCCCAAAAATCACTGTTGATTTTCTTAAACTCTACACCAACAGAATTGGGATATACACCATTCGAAAATATTTCTCCAAGTACAGTTGAAAAGGATATATAGCGTAATACACCAAATACATTTCCAGTTAAATTATCTTCTAAACGTTCTTTTAAATTTGAACCAGATTTGCTTATTTTACCTTTAATTTCAGCTAGCATATTTCCCTCTCTTAAATACTAATTTTGTTTATAATCATTAATCTTAAATAAAATTTATTATTTCTACTAGGTCACCAGCTGATGAACCAGCAAATTCAAGTTGGATCTGCTAGGTGCATAGATCATTTAATATTTGTTTAAAAGACTTTAGTTCTTCCATTCTTCCCTAACAAAGGCTATTGCACTTTCAATAGTTAAGACATTTTTCTTAAGCCAACTTTCACCCATTTCTTTTACCAACGAGTGAATAAAGCCAATTTCACTAACAATTCCCACATAATCCAGTAATACAATTATCACACCATCATTTAATCCTAATTTTTGTAAATCCTTCACTAGTTCTACATCATCCTGAGAAACAGCACCATTATAATTTTTAAGATAATCAATTGGTGTTAAAGAATTAACCTGTTTTATATACCATTCGTCGTAACTCATTCCTGTTTTAGTTATAAACTCTTCTTCTTTTTTTGCATTCCATTCCTCAATTGTTGCTCCGTGAATTTCTTTAAATCGTTCTTCAGCAGTCGTGCCGTGTATTACTTTGTTACTTTTTTTCTTATATCGTTTTTTATTTTTCTTCACCCCTTTTTTAGCTTTTTCTTCATGTTTTTTTCGCCATTCCTTTATTGTCATTTCGTTTATTTCTTTAGAATGTTCTTCGTTTTTTTGTCTATGTTTTGCTAAATAGTAGGATTTTTTATATCGTTTTTTATCTTTACTCACTCCATTTCACCCCTTTTCTAAAAGATTGTTGTTATTCAACTAATCTGCTGCAATAGTTTAAGTACATTATTTCACATACACAATTGAATTTTAACATAAATAACCAATTTAGTTTAAATTTTAGCTCTGCAATCTGACCAGTTTGTTGTACAAAAAATCACTGCATATCAACACAGTATTTTTTAATTATCTTTTTTGTAAAACTACAACTTAAACTAAGCATCTTTTCCGCTTTCGATTGGGGTAGAATCGCCCTTTAAGGGATGGGTGCAACAGCTAGCTTTCTAACATAAAAAAAGCAGTACAAACATAGATAGTAGTTTGTACTGCTAATTTATAGTATTATTTTTTATTCACGCATTGCATCTATTAGTTCTGGTTTAAATTCACCTTCACGCAACATCGCAATTTCATGTAAATAAGGTGCCTTTTTCGTTTTCGCATCTGGACCAACGAAAGGCGTTTCTAATATTTTAGGAATATGCATTAATTGATCATGATGTACGATATATTTAAGCGCATCAAAGCCAATTTCACCAAAGCCGATATTTTCGTGACGGTCTTTAGCTGCACCACGTACATTTTTAGAATCATTGATATGAAGTACTTTTAAACGATCGATACCAATAATTTTATCAAATTCATTTAGTACGCCATCAAAATCTTCTACAATATTGTATCCCGCATCATGAACGTGACAAGTATCAAAGCATACAGAAAGACGCTCATTATTTGTTACGCCATCGATAATTTTAGCTATTTCATCAAACGTACGGCCGCATTCACTGCCTTTTCCAGCCATTGTTTCAAGTGCGATTTGTACTGGATAGTCTTGAGATAATACTTCATTCAAGCCTTCTACAATTTTAGCAATACCCGCTTCTGCACCAGCACCTACGTGAGCTCCTGGATGAAGGACAATTTGTGTTGCCTCTAAAGCTGCAGTGCGCTTAATTTCTTCTTGTAAGAAATCGACACCTAATTGAAACGTTTCAGGCTTTGTTGTATTGGCTAAATTGATAATGTATGGTGCATGTACAACGATATTACTTAAACCGTTCTCTTTCATATGCAGTAAACCATTCATTATATTTAGCTCTGCAATAGGTTTTCTACGCGTATTTTGCGGTGCACCTGTATAAATCATAAATGTGTTTGCACCATAACTAAACGCTTCTTCACTGGCGCCAAGCAGCATCTTTTTGCCATTCATTGATACGTGTGAACCTAGCAACATTCTGGTATATCCCCCTATTTTTTTCCGCGATTTTTTAATCTACGTTCGCGTTTCTTAATTTTTTCCATTTCCCATTTCATATTACGTTTATAGCCTGGTTTTACTTTTTTCGGCTTACGTACCATGGCTTTTGCTTTTGCATCAATTTCGTTTTCTTGTTTCACACGATTTTTACGTTGATGGCGATCCTTTAAATCGATCCATTCCCCATTTTTTATATCTTTTTGTTCGAAAGGAATGCCCATTTTTTCAACACGTGCTAAAGCATCTTCATCCTCAGGCTGGAATAATGTAATTGCTGTTCCTTTATTACCAGCACGCGCAGTACGTCCTACACGATGGATAAAGAATTCTAAATCGTCAGGAATTTCATAGTTGATGACATGTGAAATACCTTGAATATCAATACCGCGAGCAGCAAGGTCTGTCGCCACAATATATTGGAATTCTAAATCACGGATTTGCTTCATCATTTTTTTACGGTCACGTGGCGATAAATCACCATGAATTTGACCTGCACGTACACCATTTTCAGCTAAGAATGATGCTACCTGCTCAGCTGTTTTTCTAGTATTACAGAAAATAACAGCTAAAAACGGATTAATCCCTTTTACAACATCTAATAATCTTGCGTTTCGAGATTTAGAGCGAATAGGAACTAATACAAAGTCTATATTTTCAGCTACTGGTCGCTTATCATTCATTTGAATATGGACTGGTGACTCCATATATTTTTTCAAGAATGGTTGTAAACGCTCCGGAATCGTCGCGGAAAATACATACATCTCTAGATTTTCAGGCATATGGCTTGCGAAACCATCAATATCCTCGATAAAGCCCATATCAAACGCTAAATCGGCTTCATCTATTACTAGAATATTTGCCGTATGGACAAGTAACGCATTCTCTTTCACTAAGTCATTAATTCGACCTGGTGTCCCTACAACAATTTGTGGTTGTGTTTTTAATTTATCGATAGACCGCTGTTTGTCCGTCCCACCTATAAATAATTTTGCTTGTACACCTGTATTCTCTATTAATTGGTTTAGTGCATCAAAAATTTGCTGGGCAAGTTCACGAGTTGGGGATGTAATAACTGCTTGTACTTCTTGTTTTGTTTCATCAACTCGTTGTACAATTGGTAATAAAAAACTATGTGTTTTTCCCGTACCTGTATGTGCTTGTCCGATTGCACTTTTCCCTTTTAATATAAGTGGAATGATTTCCTTTTGAATTGGTGTCGGTTCAGTAAAGCCAAGTTTTGCAATAGCGTCCTTCAAAAATGGCTTGAATTGATAATCTGTATATTTCGACATTATTCGTACCTCCTAACATCTTTCCTATTGTAACACGATTCATGCCATAACGTATATTTCCACAATGTTTGATCTATTATTTATAATTAATTTTACCGATATTTATCCATTCTTTATACAGACATTTCCTTAATTGAACGATTAGGCACTATTCTGCATATTATAATAAGAAATTCCACTTAGCTATAAATAGTAACTGTGCGAAGAAAGGAGAAGTTTATGCGTCCATTTAGTTTTTACCCTGGTCCCTATCCAATGAATCCCTATCAGATGATGCCAGGTGGGTTTTCCCCATTCATGCGCGCACCTAGTTTTATGCCAAGAATGCCAATGCCTGGACCTGGGCCTATGTCTGGACCTATACCAACAGCTGGCCCAATGCAAGCACTTAGAGCAGCCATTCCGACCCTAGGAGGAGGCGCACCAACTGCAGGTGGTGCTGCAGCTATGCCGAGGCTGGACTCATTTTTACAAACAGCCAATTCATTTATGAACACTGCCCAAAAATTCACTCCGTATGTACAACAGGCTGCACCTATGATTAAAAATTTGCCTGCTCTTTGGAGAATGTATCGAGGCTTTTCTAATTCATCTGATGAATCTGAATCGACTACAATTCGTGATCCAAGAGAATCTCGCAATATGAGAGAATCGTTTAATTTTGAAGACGATGGAGAATCTTTTAATGTTCGTGACAATAGAAAGCCTAAAAAACGTGTTGAACTAACGACAAAACCATCCATTCCACGAATATACCAGCCACCACTCGATATTTTCTAAACGTTCTTTTGTATTCACTGTATTCCTTTTGCTATAATGGGGGCAGTGAAGCGAAAGGAGCTTGAACAATGCAAGTTATAAAAATCAATCCACGCGGTTATTGCTATGGGGTTGTTGATGCAATGGTCATTGCGCGAAATGCCGCGTTGGATAAAACATTACCTAGACCAATTTATATATTAGGCATGATAGTCCATAACAAACACGTAACAGACGCATTTGAACAAGATGGCATTATTACATTAGATGGCGAAAACCGGAAAGAAATTATTGAACAAGTAGAGCAAGGAACTGTCATTTTTACAGCTCATGGTGTATCACCTGAAATACGTGAAATCGCAAAGCGAAAAGGTCTTGTTTCAATAGATGCCACATGTCCGGATGTTACTGTCACGCATGATTTAATCCGTGAAAAATCGGCGCAAGGCTATGATATTATATATATCGGAAAAAAAGGACATCCAGAGCCAGAAGGTGCTATCGGTGTAGCACCAGATCATGTACATCTTGTTCAATCGTTAAAAGATATTGATAATTTAACTTTAACAAACGATAAAATATTAGTGACAAACCAAACGACAATGAGTCAATGGGATGTTGCCTTTCTAATGGAAAGCTTACAAGAAAAATTCCCAACAATTGAAGTGCATAAAGAGATTTGTTTAGCGACACAGGTACGACAAGAAGCGGTTGCAGATCAGGCAGGTGCTGCAGATTTACTCATTGTTGTTGGTGATCCAAAATCAAATAACTCCAATCGTTTAACTCAAGTATCTGTTGAAATTGCTGGGACTCCATCTTATCGTATAGCTGATATTAGTGAACTTAAACTAGAATGGTTGGAAGGTGTAGAAACGGTTGCAGTGACAGCTGGTGCGTCAACACCAACTCCGATTGTTAAAGAAGTTATTACTTTCCTAGAAAAATACGATCCAGCAGACCCTGCCACACATGAAATCGTTCGCACGGTTACACTGGATAAAATTTTACCAAAAATTAAAGAACCAAAACCAGTCGACAAAATTCTGCCTTACTAATCCATATAAAGGGTTTTACCAAGCTGTTTTGTATTACCCGATTAAAAAGCAGGTAACTTTGTGTGAAGTGATTCATCAAAGTTATCTGCTTTTCTTGTGGTGAAAGCATTGCCCTTCTTGGTTTAATGATTAGCTAAACCTATCCCTCAAGTATTACATCTAAAAAAGAACACTTAACTTCTGAATTTTATAGAAAGTATTGGTTAATCGGACGTCCAATATTACCATACTGAATATCGACTTTAATTAAATTGCGCTTTTCCATAAAATC